>CAKQMM010000052.1 GCA_934254755.1 uncultured Clostridia bacterium | reverse complement strand
CGCCAACATAGTGCTTGAAATGGGCTACGCGGGCGAACTTCAGGAAGGCGCGCTTATCGCAACGGGCGCAACGCTTCTTATATTCGTACTGTTAATAAACGCGGCGTTCTCGTTTTTAAGCGGGGCGGCGGTTAAAAAACTGACGGCAAAAACGGCGGGTAAAGCGAGCGGAAAAAGCGGCAAATTCAAACAACGTTTAAGCCGCGGACTTGAAAAGTTCAGAAACGCGTTAAGCGGCGTATCGTGCAAAATAAACGCCCCTAAGATAGGGCGCGGCGCGGCGATAGCGTGCGGAAGCGTTTCGGCGGTAGCTTTAATAACGGTGCTCGGCTTCATATTCGCAAACGGCTTGCCCGCGATATTCAAAAACCCGAATTTAATCTTCGGCAAATACGAGTTCGGTTCTAAACAAATAACCATTTTGCCGTCGTTAATAACCACTTTTTACGCCGTGGGGCTAAGCCTTATAATAGCGGTGCCGACAGGCATTTGCACGGCGATATTCTTAAACGAATACGCGAGCAAAAAGAACTTTTTAATTAAAATAGTAAGGGCTTCGATAGACGTTTTAAGCGGTGTGCCGTCGATAGTGTTCGGCTTATTCGGAATGATAACCTTCGTCAAAATTTTCACGGGGTCGAGCAGTATTATCGCGGGCGTTGCGACCATCAGCATCATGCTTTTGCCGACGGTCGTCCGCTCGACGGAAGAAAGTTTGAAATCGGTGCCGAACAGTCTGCGCGAAGGAAGTTACGCGCTCGGCGCGGGCAAACTTCACACCGTGCTTAAAGTGGTGTTGCCGTCGAGCTTGCCGGGCATTTTATCCGCGGTTATCCTAACTATAGGCAGGGTTGTAAGCGAATCGGCACCCTTTTTGTACACGATGGGTTCGGTCATAACGGCTATTCCGAAAAGCATAACCGCACCGGGCGCAACTCTGGCGGTAGCTCTATACCAGTTGTCGGGCGAAGGGTGGTATTTAAAAGAAGCTTACGGGGCGGCGGTCGTCCTAATAGTTATAACGTTATTGCTTAACCTAACGGCGGAACTTCTGGCACGCAAACTCAACAAAAAAACAGGTGTTAAAATATGAAAAATAAAGTTAGAACGATTTTCGGCGGAAACATTTCGGTTAAAAACGCAAACCTTTATTACGGCGACTTTCACGCGCTTAAAGACGTCAATATCGAAATTCCCGAAAAAAAAGTCACCGCGTTTATAGGTCCGTCGGGGTGCGGCAAGTCGACTTTTTTAAGGTGCTTTAACCGCATGAACGATTTGATTGAAAACTGTAAAATAACGGGCGAGTTTAAAATAGGCGGCGCGGATATTTATGATAAAAAAACCGACGTAAACGAATTAAGGCGCAGCGTCGGAATGGTCTTCCAGAAGCCCAACCCCTTTTTGACGAGCATTTACGAAAACGTCGTGTACGGCGCAAGGACGGCGGGCATACACAAAAAGTCGGAACTTGACGAAATCGCCGAAACGTCGCTTAAAAACGCGTCCATGTGGGACGAGGTTAAAGACAGGCTTTTATCCCCCGCGGCGGGGCTTTCGGGCGGACAGCAACAAAGGCTTTGCATAGCGCGCGCTTTAGCCGCCAAACCCGAAATTTTGCTTATGGACGAGCCGACGAGCGCGCTCGACCCCATATCGACGGGCAAAATCGAAGAGCTTATCGACGAACTTAAAAAGAACTTAACGATTGTTATCGTCACCCACAACATGGGGCAGGCAACCCGCGTTGCCGACGAAACGGCGTTCTTCCTTCTCGGCGACCTTATCGAGTACGGCGACACCGAAAAAATCTTCTCTGCGCCGACCGATAAGCGCACCGAAAATTATATAACGGGGCGTTTCGGCTGATATCCCGCCCTAATAAAACCGAAATTTTGCGGGTTTTATGCGATAGTTTAACAAAGACTTGTAAAAAAAGGAGTTTAAATATATACTATGAGTATAAGAAGCAAGTACGAAAGCGAACTTAAAATCGTGTTCGATAAGCTTACCGAGATGTGCAGAGCCGTCGTCGAGTCGATAGAGCGGTCGGTCACCGCCCTTAAAACGCGCGACGAAAGTTTAGCGAAGCTCGTCATCGCAAGCGATAAGCAAATCGACTATAAAGAGCGCGAGATAGAGCAGGACTGTTTGAAAATTCTGCTTATGGAACACCCCGTTGCGGGCGACTTCCGCGACGTTTCCGCCGCGCTTAAAATGATAACCGATTTAGAGCGAATCGCCGACCAGGCGGCGGACATATCCGAGCTTTCGCTTCAATTTAAAAACGAAAAATTCATAAAACAACCCGAACACATAGAAGCTATGGCTAAAATTGCGGTCGAAATGGTTAAAGACGGGGTTAAAAGTTACGTTGATAAAGACTTAGCCGCCGCGCGCGAACTCGATAAGCGCGACGACAGGGTGGACAAACTGTTTTTAACGGTTAAAGACGAGCTCGTCGCCCTTATCGTAAAGGACCCTGCCTGCGCCGACCAAGCCGTGCTTTTTATGATGATAGCAAAGTACTTAGAGCGTATAGGCGACCACGCCGTGAACATAGGCGAGTGGGTCGAGTACGCCGCCACGGGCTACCACAAACCGGGTTGACGGAGAGTTTATGCGCCAACAAAAACTTATTTATTGCTTAGACGACGAAAAGCCTATTTTAGAAGTGTACGACTACGCTTTAACCCCTGCGGGTTACGCGGTCAAATGCTTTACGCGCGGCGAAGATTTGCTTATCGAAAACGAAACCGTTGCCCCCGATTTGTATATCCTGGATATTATGCTCGACGGGATAGACGGCTACGGCGTTTTGTCTGAAATAAGAAAACGCCCGTCGCTTAAAGATTTGCCCGTCATTATGGTTTCTGCCAAAACCGCCGAGATAGATAAGGTTAAAGGGCTCAACTTAGGCGCGGACGATTATATCGAAAAACCTTTCGGCATAATGGAGCTTGTGGCGCGTGTAAACGCAAGGCTTCGCCGCACGTCGCCTAAAATTGGCGGGGCGAGTTATAAAGATATAGTCGTTGACGATACGGCGCATACAATAACCGTTGCAGGTACCGAGCTTACGCTCACTTTAAAGCAGTACGAACTTTTGCGGGTGCTTGTCAAAAACGCGGGGAAAGCTTTCACGCGGGATGAACTTTTAGACGAAGTGTGGGGCGAGAATTACGGCGAAACGCGAACGCTCGACATTTTCGTTTCCGATTTGCGCAAAAAACTAAGCGGTTCCGCCGCAGAAATAGTCACCGTCCGCGGCGTCGGATATATGCTGAAATGAGTCGTCGCATTTTACCGCGTCGCCGTTTTGCGAATTAAAAAATCTGATAAACCCCGCAATAAAACGATATTCAAAATCAAACTATCCGCAACAAAACCCCGCGTATAGTCAGATAATAAACGATTATGAAGAAAAAAATTTTAATTTTCAACGTTGCGATAATAGCCGCGTCGCTAATATTCGCATTCATATCGGGCATAAAAATAACCCAGAACTCGCAGTACAAAACCGCAGAGCGCGAAGTGGTTGCTTTGACCCGCGCTTACAGCGCAAACTATAACGAGAACGTCGCTAAAAACGTTCCTAAAAACGTGCGCGTAACGGTTATCGACAGCGATTTTAGGGTGATTGCGGATAGTGAAGACAGCTCTATCGTCGGCACCATGCACGACAGTAGAGAGGAGCTGACCGCCGCCATAATCGGCGAGCCTAAGGTTGTTACCCGTTACAGCGGCACCCTTAACGAAGATATGGTTTACTACGCCGAAAAGGTCGATATAGACGGCGGCTTCGTGCTCGTCCGCGTGGCTATACCCGTCGAAAGCGTTAAGGGTTACGTCTTTAACACCGTCGGATATATGGCGCTCACTTTGATATTCGCCCTCCTTGCGGCGTTCATTGCAAGCCTGTTAATAAACGCAAACCTTTTAAAGCCGCTGGAAGCGATAAAAAACAATCTCGGCGCGATTGCGGACGGAAAGCGCGCGGATAAGCCGCTCGCCATAAAAGACAAAGACTTGAAAGAAGTTTACGGCGAAATTGACGAAATATCCGATAAATTGCAAAACACCTTTACCGAATTAAAGGGAGAGCGCGAAAAACTGAACTACGTTTTATCCAACGTAACCGACGGGATAATAGTGCTTGAACAAAACGGGGATATAAGCGTTATAAACGCCGCCGCGAAAGAGTTTTTAAAAATCCCCGACGTTACCGGCAAGCCTTATTACACTCTTTCCGTGGACGAAGAGTTTGTTTCCGCAATTAAAGCCGCCGTTTCGGAAAGTGAGGCGCGCGAAACGGAGTTTTCCGCTTTCGGAAAGTACTATTCGGTAAGCGTCAAACCGCTTGACGGCGGATATGCCGTCGTCGTTTTGAACGATATAACGAGCGCGAAACTCGCCGAAAAGACCCGTTCGGAATTTTTTGCGAACGCTTCGCACGAACTGAAAACCCCGCTTACCGCGATAAAAGGCTTCAACGAAATTTTATTTATGACGTCGAAAGATGAAAAGGCGAAAGAGCTGTCCGAAAAAATCGGCGCGCAGGTGGATAGAATCGTTAAACTTATCAACGATATGCTCGCGCTTTCGAGGTTAGAAACGGAAGATAAGCCCGCGGACGAAACGGTCGATTTAGGCGAGGTTTTGCAGTCGGTCAAAGACGAACTTATCCCCCTTGCCGACAAAAACAAAGTTAAGTTGAGCGTTGCGGGCGGCGGAAAGGTTAAAATGAGCGGCCGCCACGCCGAAGAACTCGTTAAAAACCTGCTTGAAAACGCCGTAAGATATACGGGCGGCGGAGGTTACGCCAAAGCAATCGTTGAAAAATCGGGCGATAAATTCATTTTAACCGTCGAAGACGACGGCATCGGCATAGCCGACGAAGATAAAGAGAGAATTTTTGAGCGGTTTTACCGCGTCGATAAGTCGCGCTCGCAAAAAACGGGCGGCACCGGTTTAGGGTTAGCAATAGTCAAGCACATCTGCAACCTTTACGGGTTTAAGCTCACCCTGACGAGCAAACTCGGCGTGGGGACTAAGATTGTCGTCGAATTACCCGCTTAAATTGCCTTTTAGGCTAAAAATTCCTGCTTACGCTTTGTTAAACACCGCTCGTAGTGCAAAAAGCACGACTTCGGGTGTTTGCCTTGCGTAAGCAATTTTTTTAACCTAAAAATCTAATTCGGCGGCTAATTCTCCTCCTCGTCGAATTACCCGCCTAACTTGATTTGCAAACTAAAAATTCTTGCTTGCGCAGGATAAATAAAAATACAAAATTTAACCCCCGAACGCTTATAAATTCCTATCGTTCGGGGGTTTTGTTGTTTTTTATTTGCGGGCAAGATTCATAAAACCACAAAACTTAACGTAGGGCAGGGGCTTGCTCCTGCCGTTTTTTATGCGGAAGTTTTTTATATAGGATTAGCCAATCCCCCCTGCCGCCGCTTATTAACGTCGGCTTCCCCCCTTAACAAGTGGGGCAAGGGTGGGCGCGCTCTATCCACTAACGGGTCGTCGGGGCGCCGTCCCCTACTAACCACTAATTTACAGCAGCCGACGGCTGCCGCTTCCGCAGGGATTCTTCGTTTCGCTGTCGCTACACTCAGAATGACAGTGAAATAATCTAACCACTATCCGCTACCCGCTAATTTTCAAACAATCCGGTTATAATTTGTTCGACTTCCGCTTTCATAGCTGGGTAGTTTATATAATCGTGCTTGTCAAAAGTAACTTCGTGCGAGTACGACTGGATAAGGTTCATCGAAAGGTGAACCTTTTCGGTTAAATGGTCGCCTACGATGTTCAGCTCTTTAAATCTGCCGATAACGGCTTTCGTGATAACGTCTTCAAGCCGAATAAACTCGTCGCCCACGGCTTTATCGCTCGAAGTAAGCGAGTGGAGAGCGTTGTGAAGGTGGGCGTTTTCTTTATGGAGTTTAATTGCAAGGTTTAAAATTTTGTCGATAAAAGCGGGGTAGTTTATCGGCGCGGACAGTTCGTTCACGCACGCTAAAACAGGCTCCGCAACTTTATCTATATATATATTTAAAACGTAAAGCAAAATGTCGCGCTTGTCTTTAAAGTAACTGTAAACTATCCCTGTCGAAACGCCGGCGCGCTTTGCAATATCCGTCGTGTTCGTGCCGTAGTAGCCCGCTTCCGAAAAAATTTCGTAACTTGCGTCTATTATCTTATTCTTTTTTTCAATCGAACGTTCTTGGTTCGGTTCGCGTATCGCTTTCATAACGCTTTACATTATACATTATCGGCGCAAAAAAAGCAACCGTTTAAAAATTTTTATGAATATGAAAAAAACTTCATATTTTTGCTTGACAATAAAAAACAGATGCGCTAATATATTGTTGAAATATGAAAAAACATTCATATTCATAATCTCGCCCGCATAATTTAAGGGCGAAAGGAGCGAATTATGCCGATAGTGTTAGCGCCGCTTAACGTTCCGCTTAAAGTCGTTAAAATTGCGGCGGACGATAAGCTTAAAAAGCATCTTGAAAGTTTAGGGATAACCGTTGACGGAGAATTGACGGTGCTTAGTTCTTCGGGCGGCAGTACGGTTTGCAAAATTAAAGACGGAAGAATCGCTTTAGATAGCGAACTTTCGACTAAAATATTCGTTGCGTAAAAGCGCAACCAAAGCAGGGTAACTAAAAGGAGAAACATATATGGAAAAGACACTCGACACCTTTACCGTCGGCGAAAGCGGAGTTGTTAAAGCCGTCCTCGGCGAGGGTAAAATCAAGCGCAGACTTTTCGACATGGGCATAACGCCCGGCGCGGAAGTGTATATGCGCAAAAAAGCGCCGCTCGGCGACCCCATCGAAATAACCGTCAGGGGTTATGAACTTACGCTTCGTAAAACCGAAGCCGTATGCGTTAAAACGGAGGTTAAAAAATAATGAAAAGATTTGCTTTAGCGGGCAACCCGAACTGTGGTAAGACGACTTTGTTCAACAGTCTTACGGGTTCGACCGCACACGTCGGCAACTGGCCGGGCGTAACCGTAGATAAGCGCGACGGCGTATACAAAAAATGCGCCGAACCCGTCGCTGTCGTAGACTTGCCGGGAATTTACTCCCTTTCCCCCTACACGCCGGAAGAAGTAATCGCCCGTAACTACATCATCAACGAAAAGCCCGACTGCGTCATCAACAT
>CAKQMM010000051.1 GCA_934254755.1 uncultured Clostridia bacterium | reverse complement strand
AAATACACTTGAAAAACGCAGAGAAAAAAGTTGAAATTTTTTATGTTTTTTTATTGACAATATGTTTTTATTCGTCTATAATACGGGTAAAGATTAGTAAGCTTAATAATCAAAATTAAAAAAAGGAAGTATTTATATGGATGATATTACGTTGCCGTCGCCGTCTTTAATTTACGATAAAGAAAGCGACTTGTTTAAAAACGTTGTTTTAGTAGGGAGAAAAAGATATTATATCGAAGATTTAACTAAAAGAGATTATTCGCTTGAAAACACCACGCCGTTCACGCTTGAAGTAAACGGCAGGGTGTTCGAGTCGCGCGTGTGGGGTGATTTGCTGACTCAACTTTTAAATTATTTGATAGAAGCGTATCCCGATAAAATAAATGCCGATAACGTTGAAAAAGTAGTGTATATAAATTGCCCGTGGACGAAAGCGGATATTTTATCGAAAGAAGCAAGGGTGAATTATAGAAAACTTAATTGCGGGCTGTACGTAAACTGTAACCACACCGCGCTTCATTCGTGCTGGTTGATTCAGGACATGCTCGACGTGTTCGGGATAGATAAATCGTCGGTTAAATTTTTAATTCACAGAAGCCCGTCCGCCGAACCGATTGAAATTAAAAATTATATCGAAGAAAATTTTAAGAAAAACTTTATCGCGTTTATTGTCGGACTGTATAACGAGAGCGAAGAGTATGCCCGAAAAGTCGTTAAAATCATAGACAAATACTTAACGCCGATATTAAAAACCATTACCAAAAGTTATAACGATTTTTATTTGTTTGACGAATACGCGGTTTTCAGCAATTATTCTAAAAAAGTCAAAAACTTTTTAACGGGCAATTTTTTGTATGGCGACGCCCTTAAAACCGATATGCTTAAATGCTTGGAATACCTTAATAGGTTTTATAGAATTTAGGGCGGGGGAAATGTATGAATATTAACGAATATGAAAAAATCAAAAATTATACTTACCTAGAATATTGCGATTATTTACAAAATAAATACGGAATAAATACGGAATGAGGAAATTGTTTATAAAAAGTATTAAAATAATAAAAATAAAGGAGTGTTGTTGAATATCTGAACTAAAAGTTAATTTTATAAAACGATTGATTTTTGCTGTAAGATATGCTAATATGACTGCGAGTCGTGTTTGATACATAAAAGAAATAATTATGACGAAAAGAACAATGAATAACGACGATATTACTGATGCGCTAATTAATTTAATTGACAAGATTGGGTATTGCGATAATAATACGGTGACGGGGTTTAAAAATTCTGCTAAAAAAGACATTCTTAAATCTTCCAAAGAAGGAACGTTTAGTAAATTTACGCAAGAAATAATTAAAAGGCAAGATAAAAAAAATTGAAACGGGTTGTGTAATATGAGAAAAATTAAAAATTATATAATAATTGTATGTGTTTTTATTGTGTTAATTATGCTAATGTGCGCTTGTGCAAATAGTGCGGAAGGTAGTATAAAGTCTGAGGCTAACCTCGATGTGCCTCAAATATTAAGAGTTGATGGTAAAAGTCCGCAAGGAAAAACGATTAACTTATCTGTTGAAAAGTCAACAGATAAATTAGAACTGTTTAATTTGATTGAGGTAACAAATGGTTCAATTTGGCGAGTTTTTGATGCGGATAATAATTTAATAGAAAATAAAGTTGTAAAATTGAAAGACGGAAATAACACGTTTTACTTACAATCTTCTTTACCTGACGGAACCCTTTCTTCAACTTATACTTTGACAGTATTCAAATCATATGATATTACCGTTACGTATGTTTGGTGGGAAGGAGTGATGCGTGTTGAACATGTTCTTAAAAAAATCACGGTAGAACAAGGGGAATTGTTTAAAGCTGACTATATACCCGAAATAACAGGATATGATTTTGTAAGTTGGCATTCGGTTAATTTTGATGTTGAATTCACTGAAGGATCTTCTACAGTAGACTGTAAATTGGTTGCCAAAGTTGTCCCCAAATCTGCAAAATTGCATCTTATTGTAGACGGGAATGAGTGGCAAACGATTGATGCTAAGTATGGAGATTGGGTTAATCTACCTATCCCCCAAAAAGAACATTATAGTTTCGAAGATTGGTTTTACGACGATACTTTTTGTAGTTTTGTAATTAATGAGTATCGTTGCTATAATTGGGGAGATGTAAATGTCTACGGAAAGTTTAAAGCTAATAGCTATAAGATAACTTACGATTATGGTGAGTTTAGAAACTATTATAAGGAATTCAAATATTGTAATTATGGCGAAGAATTTAAAATAGTTGAGCCTAATGTTAAAGAAGTAACGAAAGATGGGACGAAATATGTTTTTTCGGGATTTTCGTTTAATGGTAAAACCTTTAAAAGTGGAAAATATCTTTATGACGGCGATATAACGGTTACGGCGATTTGGTTACCCGCATAATAAAGAATTGAGAGAATAAAAATTATCAAAAATATATTATTTGTTTTGCAAAAATGATTGTTAAAAGTAGATTTTATCGATTTTTTAACAATATTTTAGTTGAGTTGGTTTATCGACTTTCCACAAATTTAGTTCATAAAAAGGTCGGCGGCGAAACATTTCGCCGCCGGATATCCCTTAAGCGGGGCGGGGTGGCGCAAAGTTTGCTTGCAGACCAAAAATCCGAATATTTGTTCGTTTTTGGCTTAAATTTAATCAAAATTCGGGCAATTATTGTGAAATTTTTACAGATTAGTGAAATTTAATTGACAACGGGATGAAAACGGTACTATTCTTTTTGCGGAGCTAAAATGGATAATAAAGTTCGGTTTATAAACCTGCGCCCGTTTGTTTGCGCGTTCGTTTCGGTTATACTCGGAATTTTATCAGGAACGAGCTTACTAAAGTTCGGTACGGGTGCGGCGATAACTATTATAACGACGGCGATATTAACTTTTACCGTCGTTTATTTTTTAACCCGTAAATATTGCGGCAATTATGCTAAAATAACCGTAGTTTTATGCCTTTTCGCTTACCTTATTTTTTCGGTTATAACTATAATTGCGGCGGCAAAATCGTATAACGCCGCAAATGACGGGTACTATACCTTAGACGGCGAAGTGGAGTCCGTCGGGTACAGTTACGATTATTACGACGACGTAAAAGTTTACGGCGTTACCGTAAAAGGCGACGCGGGTGGCGAAAAGATAACCGCGCGGATAAAAATAGAAACGGATAAAGAAGTAATAATCGGCACAAAAATAAAAATCACGGCGCGGTTTTTAAAGCAAACGGGCACGCTCGACAAAAACGCGCTCAATTACTTTAAAAGCGGAATAACCCACACGGCGGAAGACGTCAAGTACGTTAAAGTGTACGACTACGGCGAAAAGGGGCACGACTTTTTCTATACCGTGCGCCATAAAATTTTCACCACTCTAAAAGGCGCGATGCCAAAGTCTTACGGTACCGCTTACGCGCTCATAACGGGCGAGTCAGGTCACGTTAAAACGGAGCATAAAGACGCTTTTGTGAACGCAGGTATTATTCACTTGCTCGCCGTGTCGGGTCTTCACGTAGGGTTTTTGAGCGAGCTTATTTTCAACGCCTTAAAACTTATGCGTATAAAGCGGCAAAACGGCGCGTTTATATGCGTGCTTATTACCTTTTTGTACGTTGCGGTAACGGGGTTTACGCCGAGCGCGACGAGAGCGTTTATTATTACGGCGGTAGTTCAGATAGGCTCGTCTTTCGGATACAAGGCGGACAGACTGTCGGCACTCGGTTTAAGCGGAATAATAATTTTGACCCTTAATTTCCGCGATTTGTTCAGCGTGGGGTTTATACTCTCGTTCACCGTATACGCGGGGCTTTTATTGCTGACAAAACCTATTGAAAATTCGCTTGTAAAAATACTGCCCGAAAAGGCGGCTAAATTCTTTGCACCTTACTTAGCGGCGTACTTTTCTTCTCTGCCCGTTCTGATTTACGTTTTTAAAACCACGCTTTTTATCTCGCCGCTATTAAATATTTTGGTTATACCCGTGGCGGGGATAGTGTTTTCGTACCTGTTTTGCGCGCTTTTACTTTGCATGCCGTTTAAAAAGCTTTACTTTTTATTGAAGCCGCTCGACTTTTTGCTGACTAAGTTCGGCGATACGATGGGTACGGCTTATATCGCGCCGTTTATAATCGGGGCGGATAAGTCTTTGTTTTCGCTCGCGGCGTTTTACTTGGCGGCGTTTATTATAACGGATAAGTTGAATATCCCCGATAAAAAGCGCGGCTCCATCGCGCTTACGTTCGTGGCGATAGGCGCGGTTTTGCTGCTACTTGCAAATTTCGGAAGATAATTATTGAAATCTCGGGCGGCGCGGTTATTGATTTATCGGTGAAAAAATGATAATATTATAACGAGCTTTCTCTTAACTTTTTAACTGTATTACGGGATAAAGCAAGAATTGGAAATTATACTTTCAAAAGCTTTGCAAAAACAAGAAAATATGGAATTTTAAAAATGAAGATATTTCATTCGCAATACGGGGTTGGCTCAGCAAGTGAGCCGTTTTTAGATGGCGGCATTAAAATTGTGCAAGTTGAATTTGCTTGTGGTGTCCGCAAATTTATATATCCCGACGCCTTTAATTCGGGAATTATCGCGGAATTGGATAGCAAGAAAATGCAGTCGATAAATAATACCCATGATGATAGCTTTAAATTACGATTGCATAATTTAATGAAAAAATATGTTGAAGATTTTAAAGAAAAAGTAAACTTTCCGTTTGTTGTTAGCAATTCAATTCCGATTATATGGTTTGGTGATATAAACGAATATATCAAATCAAAATTAAAGGTAGTTACGATAGGGCTAAATCCTTCCGATAAGGAGTTTCCCGTTGAAAACGGAAGATTTAACTTCGTTGAATTTGACGAAGATGTAACAGGCGGGAGCTTACGTAATTTAGAAGAAACACTGAATCAATATTTTTATAAAAACCCCTATAAGTGGTTTAACAAATACGATAGAATTTTGAGTTTTGTAAACAGTTCTTATCACGGTGAAAACGGCTCGGCGATACATATTGATGTTTGTTCAGCTATTGCAACGAACCCGACATGGGGCAATCTTAGTAAAAAAGAAAAGAAAGCGATTGAGAACGAAGCGTTATTTAAGGAATTGTTTTTGCTTTTGGAGCCCAATTTAGCGTTCGCTTCAATAAACCGTAGCATATTTGAAAGACTTTTTTATGATTGGAATTTAGTATTGACTGAAAATTTTCCCGGGAATAATTACATTGACATTTATAAAATGGGAGAAAGTGTAATAATTAACGGTACAAATATGAAAGGAGTCCCGTTTGGCGGAATAAGAGAAGAATGTGTGAAAAGTGTTATTTGCAAAATGCTGAAAAAATAGTTTTACTATTATGCTACTCATCAATCATAGATAATTATTGAAATCTCGGGCGGCGGGCGGTATACTTAAAAGCAGGTTTGACGTTATAAAATTACATTACGGGGAAACAAAGGATTTAGTCAACGTATATAAACGGCTTGAATATATGTATTCGTTAAGTAACGTAAGCGGCGGAATATCGGCTTTGTGAAAATTTCACCAACTTTTAAAAAACGCTTGACTTAAATTTTAAGGTCGGTTATAATGAACGCAATAAAAGTCTTTAATAAGGTACAGAGAGACCTTCAAGGCGGATAATATCACGGTTATTTTACGGTGCCGGTTATACCTTGCAAAGACTTTTGCAAGGTATTTTTTTTGGAGTTAATATGGTTGAAAAGACCGTCCTTTTGGACGATTTAGCCAAAAAAAGGGCGATATTTCGAATATCGCACGAAATAATCGAAAAAAATAAGGGCGTAGATAGCGTTGCGCTTATCGGCATAGTTACGCGCGGCGTTCCCATGGCGAACGAAATCTGCGCCAATATCGAAAAGATTGAAGGCGTAAAAATTCCGTGCGGGTCGATAGACATAACTCTTTATCGCGACGATTTAAGCGAAGTTGCCGCCACCCCGAAGGTAAACGCGACGAACGTAGACTTTAATATCGTAGGCAAAAACGTAGTTTTGGTCGACGACGTGCTTTACACCGGCAGAACTGCCCGCGCCGCAATCGAAGCGGTGCTTAAAATCGGCAGACCCAAAACCATTCAACTTGCCGTTTTAATCGACAGAGGGCATAGGGAACTTCCGATACGCGCGGACTACGTCGGCAAAAACATACCAACTTCGCAAACCGAAGTCGTTTCCGTAAACTTTTTGGAAACGGACGGGGAAGACAACGTTAAATTGTACGAAAAATGCGAGTAGGGCGGAATTAGATACGGATAGTTATTACAGAACAAGCCAATCCCCCCGCCGTTGCGTTTTACGCAAAGGCACCCCCCTTTAACAAGTGGGGCAAGGGCGGTACGCAAAAAGCAAACGACGCTTGCCGCTAACCACTAACCGCTATCCACTAAATAAAAAAATAATTAATTTTATACAAGGAGATATAAAAATTATGCAGCTAACTTACAAAGTAAACGAAAAAGTGCCTTTCGGCAAAAACCTTGTTTACGCATTCCAGCAAGTGCTTGCCATTCTGGCGGCGACGGTCTTGGTACCCATACTCGTCGACCCGAAAGGCACATACTTAAGCCAGTCTTCGGCGCTTATCGGCGCAGGCGTGGGCACGCTTGTTTACTTACTGTTCACAAGATTTAAAAGCCCCGTCTTTTTAGGGAGTTCGTTCGCGTTCATAACCCCGCTTTGCACGGGCGTTTTGTACGGCTACTGCGGCGTTATTTTAGGCTCGATTTTTGCGGGTCTTGTGTATGTAATCATCGCAATCGTCATTAAAAAAGTCGGCACCGAATGGCTTAACAAACTTATGCCCCCCGTCATCATCGGACCCACCGTTGCGCTTATCGGTTTAAGCTTATCGGGCTCTGCGATGAACAACCTTATGAACATTGCGGGCGGCGCGGCAAACTACAACCTTCTTGCAATACTCGTAGGTATCGTAACTTTCATAGTAACCGTTCTTGCTTCGGTTAAAGGTACGAAGAGCATGAAACTTATCCCCTTCGTTATCGGCGTAGGCGCGGGCTACTTACTTGCCCTTATCTTAACCCTTATCGGCAAAGCGGCGGGCAACACCTATATGCAACTTATTAACTTCGAAGCATTCAAACAGATAACCGATATTAAAAACTGGCTTCCAAACATAACCTTCGTCGGCGCGATTGAAGAAATCGTAAACGGCTCCACGAAGTTGAGCGGTGCAGGCGTGGTATCCTTACTCGTAGCGTTCGCGCCGGTTGCAATG
>CAKQMM010000050.1 GCA_934254755.1 uncultured Clostridia bacterium | reverse complement strand
GAGTACGATGAGGCGGGTTCGATCGGCAAACGCTACCGCCGTCAGGACGAGATAGGTACACCCTATTCGATAACCGTTGACTTCGACACTCTCGAAGACGGCGCGGTTACCGTTCGCGACAGGGACACCATGCAGCAAGTAAGGCTCCCCATCGAAAAACTTGTGGACTTTATTGCGGAAAAAGTCGAATTTTAATTAAACAATTTTGGCGGTGCGGAATTTTCCGCGCCGCTATTTTTACGCCGTAATTCTCCCCTTGCCCTCGGCTATGCGGCGCGATTTTAAAAGATTAAAATACTCGTGTAAAATTTGAAATTACCCATGTTGACCGATTGATTAAACAGCGGTAAAATTAAATAAAAACGGGAGCTGATTATGCAAAAAATCGACGTGGCGGCATACGTATGGCCGTCTTATACGGGTAAAGAACCCCGCGCGAAAATGTTCTGGCCGGAAGGCGTCGGCGAGTGGCAGACGGTTAAAGCCGCCGCGCCGAAATTCGAGGGGCATTTGTGGCCGAGAAAGCCTCTTTTAGGATATAAAGACGAAGCCGACCCCGAAACGATGGAAGAGCAAATCGACCTTGCCGCGTCTTACGGGGTGAATACCTTTATTTACGACTGGTACTGGTTCGACCGCCGTCCGTTTTTAGAGCAGTGCTTGGACGAAGGCTTTTTGCGCGCCAAAAACAACCAAAAAATGAAGTTTTATATAATGTGGGCTAATCACGACGCCGATTCCACTTGGGATAAGCGCATATCGGACGAAAAAACCCCCTTTATATGGCTCGGCAAAACCGTACCGGAAGATTATTACGGCGAGATTAGCCGCCGCTTTTTAGGCTATTTTAAGCGTGAAAACTATTACAAAGCGAACGGCGAAGCGCTTTTGGCTATCTATAACGTTCAAAACTTTATAGATACTTTCGGCGGGATTACGGAAGCGAAAAAAGCGATTGAATATTTAGATGCCGAAGCGAAAAAAGCGGGGCTTAAAGGGGTGCATTTTCAGGCGATTGTTTACGGTGCGGCCGAAAAAATAAAGGTGGGCGACGAGCTTATTTCGCAGTTCGACGCAGTTAAGCTTATCGGCTTTAAATCTTGCACCAACTACCAGTTCGCCCATGTTACTAACGTTAACCGCCCGTATAACGAAGTTGCCGCCGACGCGTTCGAGTATCAAAGCCTTGCGCAAAATAAAACGGGCTGTTTCTACCCGCACGTATCTCTCGGTTGGGACAATAACCCCCGCTTTTATAAACTTAAAGCGAATATAACCACCGATTGTACGCCCGAAAACATAAAAGCGGCGTTTCGCAAGGCGAAAGACTTTGCGCTTGAAACGCGCGCGCCGATGATTACCTTAAACAGTTGGAACGAGTGGACGGAGGGCAGTTACCTTCTCCCCGACGACCTTTACGGGTATGAATATTTACAGGCAATCAAAGAAGTCTTTAAAGATTAAACAAGCGTTTATCAATAATTGTCAACCAAAGCGCGAATTTGGTTGACAATTTTATTTTGCAAATATATAATACGCTTATGACGACCGTTGACGAGATTTTAAAAATTTTAATTCGTAAAAAAGATTACGTTTCGGGCGAAGAGATAGCCGAGGCGTTGAATATAACCCGCGCGGCGGTTTCAAAAAGCGTGGGTTTGCTCAAAAAGCGCGGGTGCAAAATCTTAGCAAAAACGAACGGCGGGTATAAGTACGAGGGCGGCGGCGGAATTTCCGCAGGTGCGATATCCGCGCGGCTTGACGATAGCCCCCGCGGCGAAATTATAGTTTTAGACGAAGTTAAAAGCACCAACGACTATTTAAAAGACCTTGCCGAGCGTGGCGAAAACGTGTGCGCCGTTATCGCGAAAAAGCAAAGCGGCGGCAGGGGTAGGTTTTCGCGCCCCTTTTATTCGCCCGAGAACGTAGGCGTATACATGAGCGTTTTATTAAAAGCGCCGCTCGATATCCGCTTGGGGGTTAAAATCACCTCTTACGCGGCGAGCATGACGGCGCGCGCGATTGAAAGTTTTACGGGCGGCGGGGTAGGCGTCAAGTGGGTGAACGACCTATTTATGAACGGCAAAAAAATTTGCGGCATTTTGACGGAAGCGGTGGTCGATTTTGAAACGCAAAAGTTAAAATACGCTATCGTCGGCATCGGAATAAACGTTTTGAACGGAAAGCTTCCGGAAGAGCTGAAAAACGTTGCAAGCAATATCGAAAGCGAAAGCGGAGTAAAGATAAACCTTAACGATTTGATTGCCGAAATTATCAAAAATTCAGAAAACTTTGAAAGCGAAATTTTAAGCGGAAAGTTTTTTGAGGAGTATAAGCGCAGGTCGATTTTAACGGGTAAAACCGTGCGGGTCGTGAGCGGAGCCGAAGAATTTACCGCCACCGTTTCGGGTATATCGGATAGCGGCGCGCTTATGGTCGAAATGGGCGGCGAACTTGTTGCCGTAAACGCGGGCGACGTATCAATAAGGTTTTAATCGTTTCGTCTACGACCGTATGAAGTCGAGCTTCAAACGGTAGGCGAAAAAAAGGAGAGTTATGAAGAGCAGTAAAAAATTAGCGATAGTGGGGCTTCTTGCCGCGCTTATATGCGTAGCCGCGCCCTTTTCTATATCGGTGGGGGTTATACCTATAACGTTTGCAACGCTCGCGATTTATATCGTCGCGGCGGTATACGATTACCGCGCGGGGGTCATCGCAGTCTTAATTTATATCGCGCTCGGCGCGTGCGGCGTGCCGGTGTTTTCGGGCTTTAAGGCGGGGGCGCAGGTTTTAGCCGGCGCGACGGGCGGTTACATCGTCGGGTACGTCTTCCTTGCGCTGATAGAAGGCGTTATTATAGATAAGTTTGAAGATAAAAAGTTCGTTTATCCGCTTGCAATGGTTTTGGGTACGGCGGTTTTGTACGCTTTCGGCACGGCGTGGTTTATAGCTATTATGAAAACGACTTTTGTTGCCGCGCTTCTTACCTGCGTAGTTCCGTTTTTGGTCGGAGACGCGCTTAAAATCGCCGCGGCAACCGCGATAAGTTTACCTATTCGGGCGGCGGTTAAAAAAGTTACCGTTAAGGCGTAACGGTGCAGAAATCTAACTATACGGCGGTTTATCGCGATAAAACGCAACGCAAACGCGATAAAAACGCAACGCAAATACGATAAAAAGACCTCGCTTACGCGGGGTCTTTTTACTTTGCCTTTCGGCAAAATTGGGGGAAGTTTACGGGGGTTATGCGGGGGCGTAACCCCTAAAATTGTGATTATGGCTTTAATAAAAATCGGCTTGCGGAGCGAATCAGTTAATCGCGCCGCCGTAGTTTCTCGATTTAACGGCTTCCGCCGACGCGCTTTTCACGCGGGAATTGCCGTAGAAGAATACCGCAATCGTATCAGGTCCGCTGTGAACGGCGATAACGGGGTCAACGTAATTGAATAAAAAGCCTTCGACTTTAACTTGCTTGCTTATCATTTCGGCAAGGAGTTTCGCGTCGTCCAAAGAGTCGCCGTGCGAGATGTAAATCGTCTGCGTTTCGGGAGAGATGATGTTCGCCGCAACCTTTTTGGCAATTTCCGCTAAACTGCGTTTTCTGCCGATGACTTTGCCCGACGAAACGAGTTTACCGTATTCGTTCACGTACATAACGGGTTTAATGTCGGCAACCGTTCCGAGGCACATGTTAAGTTTGCTTATCCGTCCGCCGCGGCATAGATAACTGAGCGTTTTTACGGTAAACAGGCTGTTTACGTTCATTTTTTGGCTTTCAAGCGCGTCGGCAACTTCTTCGATAGTCTTGCCTTCCGCTTTAAGCTGGCACGCGGTGGTAACTAAAAGTCCTTCGCCGAGAGAGGCGAGCAAGCTGTCAACCGCAATAATTTTGCGCGCGGGAAATTCTTTTTTAAGCCGTTCCGCCGCAAGAGCGGCGTTTTTGTAAGTTGCCGATAACGCCGACGAAAAGCCGATATAAAGTATGTCGTTATCGCTTTCAAGCAGGGGTTTAAAGAGTTCGTAAAACTCCTCTTCGTTTACGCAAGAAGTGGTTATATCGTCCTTTTGGCGTAGCCTTGCGTAAAAATTTTTTAGCGAAGTTTCGCTGTATGCGTCAACGCCGCTATACAGGTCGCTTCCGATAACGTAAGAAAGCGAAGCTATTTTTATATCGTATTTGCGTATTAAATCGTTGGTTAAGTTTGCCGATGAGTCGGTTACAATTTTAAACATAATTTTATTCTCCTTAAAAATTAGTGGATAGAGGTCAGCGGTCAATTTAGCGGTTAGCGGATAAACCCGGCAGGAGCAAGCCCCCGCGCATTATCATTCTGAACGAAGTGAAGAAACTTAGCGGAAGCGGCAAGCGTCGACCGCTTTTTGTGAGTCGCCCGCATTTAAGTCGGTGCTCGTCTTCGCTCTCCGAGAGTAGTATACTCGGATTTTAACCCCGTTTTTCGTTGTTTGCAAGTGTTTTTTCTCTAACGTTTTGCATTTGCGCTCTCTTAGCTTTTTTAAGTCGGTAGAGTGTGTCTAAAACCGCTCTACTCACGGTAGAGTTTGTAAAAATCGAGTAAATTCGGCATATTTTTAGTGACGGGTAAGAGACAAATTGTTTTACGGTTATGCTTTAACGGCACGGCGGTTTAGCGTAACCCGTTTTCTAAAAGCTGACGCGGAACGCGCGGCGTACGCAAAAGTTTAGCGCGCCGCGGGCGTAAAAACGGGTGTAAAACGGCGGCTCAGAGCGGCGGCGTAAGCAACGCAAATCTGAAACAAAAATAAGGCGAAGCGTTTGAAACGCTTCGCCTTACGCCCGTAAAAACCACGGGGCAAAGTTTATTATTCGGTTAATTCTTCCGTCGCGCATACCGACCGTTTTTTATAAAGCAAAATTCATATTTTATAATATTATTTTTTACTTTATTTACTTTAAAATTAACTTTAATAACCGTTTAAACGGCTATTATTTACAATTTTAAAGCGCAATTTTAAATTATCTATCCGTCTTATACTCATTTTTCTCTTTCGTGATTTCTATAAAACTATTTATATACGGATAGGTTTCTATAAATCGTCTGCGTCCTGCACGGGTAATTCCGCACCGTTTTCGCTATAAACTCCGGTATAACTGCCGAGCGGGTCGAATTTCGATTTGAATTTTTTACTTTTGCCCATTACTTGCAGTTCTTTACAGACTTGGAAGTTTTAGCATCCGTTTTTTTACCGTTGTTACAGTTTTTACTTCTCATACTTACCTCCTTGATAGTATTTTGCGCCGAAAACAGCCTATTATACATAAAACGACAAATTTTTTAACCGTTAAACGAGGGAATTGTTCTAAACGGCAAAAAGTATTCATAAGTTTTAGCACAACGATAAAAAGGAGCAAATTATGGAAGCAGATTATCAAAATATGATTGAAGTCCCGGTGCAGTCGTTTGACGTAGTGGTCAAACCGCAAAGAAGACGTAAAAAAGACGTTAAAGAAGAAGTCATTAAAAAAGTGAACGGCGGCGACGCGCTTGCCGAAGCCCCCGCCGAAGATATCACCGCGAGGAAATCTTCCTTTAAAAAGATTTCGGCGTTTTTCGGTAAAAAACCGCGCGCCGAAAAAAGCGGCGGCGAAGCGGTTGCTTTAACTAAACCCGACAACGCAAAAAGAGCAAAAAAACGGGTTAAGGATACGGATAACGGCACCGTGTCGGTAAAAAGTTCGAGGTTCGATATCGTTTCGGTGCAAGTCGTTGCGATATTCGCGCTCGTCATAGGCATAATTTTAACCAACATTTTTTGGGAAGACAGCGGCATCAATAACCTTTTAAGAACGGTCTTTAAGAGCGGCGACGCAAAAAACACCGCTACGTATCAGACTTTCAACCCCACTTCCCCCAGCAAAACGGGCGAAGTAACGCTTGAAGCGGGCGTTATGCACGTTAATTCGGGCAGCGTTTACACCCCTTGCGACGGCGTCGTTAAAACCATAAGCGAATCGGACGGCAAATACACCGTCACCGTCGAACACAGCGACAGTTTTTCGTCGGTTATATCGGGGCTCGATTTCTGCTATGCAAAGCAGGGCGAAAGCGTTTATTCGAGCGTTGCGCTCGGATATTCGGGCGACGCTGTCAGCGTAAGCATGTTCAACGGTTCGTCTTTAATAACTTCTTATGAATTAGACGGCGACAAAGTAGTGTGGAAAGATTAAAAATACGCCTGCATCCGCTGTTTATTCTGTTCGGAATATACTTTGCTTTTACGGGCAAAGTATTTTCTTTTTTGGCGATAACTCTGTCCGCGCTGCTCCATGAAGGCGGGCACTATATCGTGTCGTCGTCGATGGGGTACGAGCTTAATCGCATTACTCTTATGCCGTACGGTGCGGTTTTAAGCGGTTACGCGGGCGACGTGACTATTAAAGACGAAATTAAAATCGCGCTTGCAGGCCCTGCGGTGAGCGGGTTTTTGGCGATATTTTTCACCGCGCTTTGGTGGTTGTTTCCGTCCGTATATCCCTTTACCGACCTTGCGGGAAAGGCTAACGCCGCGCTGTTTTTCGTGAACGTTATCCCCGCATATCCGCTTGACGGCGGACGGGTTTTGTACGCGCTCGCATCCTTAAAAACGGGTCGCAAAAAAGGACTTAAAATAGCTAAAACAGTAACCGTTTGCTTATCCGCCGCGCTGTTTTTGCTTTTTATTTATTCTTGTTTTCACGGCGTTAATCTAACTATAGCGGCGTTTTCCGCATTTTTGGTAAGCGGGTTGTTTGGTTTTAAAAAGGGCGATTACGTCAGCGTATACGAAAACTTTTCTGTCGATAAAATTAAACGCCCGAAGGTTGTCAGGCGCGCCGCCGTAAGCGAAAACGCAAAATTAAAAACTCTTTATTCGATTGTCGATAAAGATTATTTTTATGAAATAACGGTGGTTGACGGCGGCGGCAAAGCGACCGTAAAACTCAGCGGAGACGACCTTTTTAAAACGCTCGTTTCCGGGAAGTATTACGAAAGCGTAGGCGCGGCGATAAAAGCGGCGGGAATAAAGCAGTTTTAAGCGCGGCCTTGGCGGCGAGGCGGCTAAGTGCGGCGTTTTTAAACGGATAGGCTCCGCAAATTAAGTCGCCCAGGGTTAAGCCGCCGCATTTAAAGCACCGGGAATACCGCCGCAAAACAAGGCATATATTTTTATATGAAACGTTTGAAATTTTTGAGCGCAAACGCCGTTTTTTCGGCTGTTTTAACGCTCGTTACTCTCTCGTCGCTTATTATAGCACCCGTTTTTTGTAAAAAACCCGCGGTGGCAGATAGCGAGGGGGTTAAGTACGAGGCGATTATAAA
>CAKQMM010000049.1 GCA_934254755.1 uncultured Clostridia bacterium | reverse complement strand
CCTATAGACCCCGTTTCGTCCGCCCAACTGTCCCATATATGAGAATGAAGGTCGTGAACGTTATTGCTCTTTTTTTGCCAAATCCACAAAATTTCGTCTATTGCGGACTTTAAAAAGGTCTTGCGAATGGTTAAAATGGGGAATTCTTTAGATAAATCGTACCGGTTGACTACGCAAAACTTTTTAACCGTGTGCGCGGGCGTGCCGTCTTCCCAATGCGGGCGGACGGGAACGTTCGTGTCCCAAAAACCGTTGTTTATTATATCGGTGCAATTTTCTATAAAAACTTTATCCGCTAAACTCATAAATTTCTCCTGAACGTATTTTAAATATTTTATCACGCTTTATTTAATTTGTAAATGCGTATTTTTAAATTACCGCGTTAAACCGATTATCTGAAAGCGTCCTTTTCTTTGTTTTTGAATTTTTTCGCTATAACTCGTTCGGTTATAGCGGTCGGCGTTAGTTTCGATAAAACGTAAACGAATTTGTTCCACCCGCCGGGCACACACAAAAACTTGTTTTTATCTATATATTTAAACGCTTTTTCAACTACGTATTCGGGGCTTTTTGACGACATTTTACCCGTAAGCCCTTGCTTTTTTATATCTGCGATTATATCGTCGCGCGTGGGTATGCTGCCGGGGGCAAGCACGGTTATCGTAACGCCCTCACCTTTTAATTCGTATCTTAACGCCCTGAAAAAAGATATAAGCGCGCCTTTTAAACTTGCGTATTCCGAAAAGTACGGCATCGGCGTTACGCCCGTTAAGGACGAAACGGCTAAAATTTTAAGTTCCTCGCCCCTATTTTTCAGCGCAAAATTAGTAAACGATAAAGCCGCCTCGTAGTTGACGCGCGCCTGATTTATAATTCCGCGTTCGTCATACTTTAAAAACGCCTTTTGCGTATCCACGCCCGCCACTAAGTATAGAGCCGAAACAACTCCGTTTTCACCCGCAAAAGCTTCGTAAAATTTTGCGCGTGAGCTTTCGTCCGCTAAATCGACGGCGGCGGTTTTTATTAAACTTTTAGGGAATTTTGCGGAAAGCTCCCGCTCGACGAGGGTCAATTTTTCGCTGCTTCGACCTAAAATATAAACGTTTTCGCCCCTTATTAAAGCGGCTTTTACGACTTCTTTACCTAAGACGCCGCTTCCGCCCGTAACAATAGAATATTCCATCAATAAAACCCGTTCTCGCTTATTTCTTTTCTTACCTTTTCAATCGCCTTTTTTTCGATGCGCGATATATACGAACGCGATATTTTTAAAAACGCCGCCACTTCGCGTTGCGGCAGCGGCTTGCCGCCCTTTAACCCGTATCTGAGGCTTATAACGGCGTATTCCCGCCCGTTTAAACACTTTTGCAGTAATTTTATAAGGTTTTTGCGCTCGATTTTTCTCTCGACGAGGTCAATAACGCTGTCCTGATCGTCGGGAATTAAATCCATAAGCGTAAGTTCGTTGCCGTCTTTATCCGTTCCGATGGCGTCGGAAAGCGACGCCGTGCCCTGATATTTTTTATTTGCGCGAAGCAGCATTAAAATTTCGTTTTCTATGCACCTTGCGGTATACGTCGCAAGCGCGGTGCCTTTACTTTTATCGTAGGTGTTTATCGCTTTTATAAGACCTATCGTTCCCGTCGAAATCAAATCGTCCTGACTCTCCGCGCCCTGATATTTTTTAACTACGTGCGCAACCAGACGCATATTGTGGCGTATTAAAATATCCTTTGCGTTTTTGTCGTTTTCTTCCTTAAAAAGCCGCAGATATTTTTCTTCGTCTTCAGGGCTTAACGGTCTTAAAAAACAATCGCCCGTGACCGCGCCGCAAAAGAATAAAATTTTTGAAACGATGAAGTTTAAAAAGTCAAAAAACATAATTTTACCCCGTTTTAAATGTTTATTTAAGCGTGGTAAAAAATATGTCGAATTTTGGCGATTTTACGGCGATATAAAACCGTTATTCAATAATTATTATAGTTTATCTATGGTTTCGCGCCGAAGCATATCGCCCGCGTTTAACTTAAACGGCGGCTTAAAGTATAGTTTTTGCTGGACGAGTTTTGCGTCCGTAACTTCTTCGCCCGCTTCGTTTTTAAGCCCTTCTATAACGATTTTTTTATCGAAGTTTTCGTTCGGCGATAAAACTTCGAGCGTTTCGCCCGCTTTAAAGCGGTTGCGCATTTCTATTTCGGCAATTCCGCTTGCCGCGTCGTAACTTTTAACGACGGCTATAAACTCCGCGTCGCCGAGCGACTGGCTGTTTTTGTAATTGACCGTTTCGGCGTTCTCGGGGTTAAGCATATATGCGGTCGTGAAAGCGCGGTGGCAAGTCTTTTTAAGTTCGCGGTTAAAAAGCGGATTTTCGGCGTACGCGTCGCCTATTCTATAATACTCGTCGATCGCGCGCCTGTATGCGTTTATGACGGTTGCAAGATAATATTCGCTCTTCATTCGCCCTTCGATTTTAAGCGAACTTACGCCCGCGCGGACAAAATTGCCGATATAATCTATCATATTCAAATCTTTACTGTTCAAAACGTAGGTACCGCGCTCGTCTTCGGTAACGGTAACGTATTCGCCGCCCTTGCCCTTCTCGCGCATTTCCCAATTCCACCTGCACGCCTGCACGCACTCGCCGCGGTTGCCGTCGCGCCCGTTTAAGTAGTTTGAAAGCAAACATCTGCCGCTGTAACTTATGCACATCGCGCCGTGAACGAAGCACTCCGTTTCGGCGGTTTTCGGCAAAGCGTCGTTAATTTCTTTAATTTCGTTAAAAGATAGTTCGCGCGCCAAAATAACTCTTTTTACGCCCGTATCGACCCAAAACTTAGCCGCCGCCGCGTTTAAAGTGTTCGCTTGCGTGGAAAGGTGAATTTCAAGGTTCGGCGCGGCGGTTTTAGATAAGGCGATAAGCCCGGGGTCGGTAACGATTGCTGCGTCGGCTTTAATTTCTTCTAAAAACTTAAAATATTCTTCCGCCCGCTTTATATCCGCGTTGCGTGCAAAAGCGTTCACCGTGACGTAAACTTTTTTGTTTAAAGAGTGCGCGTACTCGACGGCGGCGCGCATTTCATCGTCCGTAAAGTTATCCGAAAATGCGCGGAGCGACAAATTTTTGCCGCCCGCGTAAACCGCGTCCGCCCCGTAATATAAAGCCGTTTTCAGTTTTGAAAAATTGCCCGCCGGCGCGAGCAACTCTATCTTTTTCATCTGAATTCTCCCTTTCGCTCCTATTTTTTAACCGCTATCAAAAGCCCGTCGCCAACGTTTAAAACGGTGGTTATCATATCTTCGTCGTTCGCGACCATTTGGTTAAACCTGTCGATTTTTTGCACGAGCGTGCGGTAAATTTTCGGCGTTTCCGCCCTTCCTTCGACGTAGCCGCGGAACAACACGTTGTCCGCAAACAGCACTCCGCCCGCGTTGAGCATATTCTTTAAATATTCGTATACGAGCGGATAAGCCGCCTTGTTGCAGTCAAGAAAGATAAAATCGAACTTTTCGTCCGCTATTTTTTTAACCGTTTCGAGCGTGTCGCCCGTAAGTTGGGTGACCCGTTTAAAAACGCCGAACTTTTTAAAAGTTTCTTCCGCAATTTTAACGCTTTCCTCGTTTTTTTCGACCGTCGTAAGCAAACAGTCACACGATAAAAGCATCGCCGTACCCGAAACGCCCAAAGCGGTGCCGAGCTCTAAAACGCGCGCGGGGTTTTTGATTTTAACCGCTAAGCACAGCTCGTTTAGTCCGCTTAAAAGCATCGTCGGCACGCCCTTTTCGCGGCAACGCTCGCTTATTTCCCAAAGCGCGGCGGGAAGCGCGGATTTCGCGCTTTTAAATATCAATTCGTCGGTATATTCGCTCATTTTAAACTTCCGTAATTACGGGCAAAATCATCGGGTTTTTCTTCGTCTTTTTAAACAGATAATCTCTTAATTTCTTACGCAAAAAGTTGCGCGCGTCAACGCTGTCGCCCGCGCTTTTAACGTCGTACTTTTCAATCGTTTTTACGATGAGCGACTTCATCTCGTCAATCTGTACGTCGGTAAGCCCCGCGCCCTTGCAAATTATATCGGGGTCCTGCATAACCTTGCCGTTTTCGCTCGAAACGCAGCAGATTGCAACGATTAGCCCTTCTTCGGAAAGGTGCATCCTATCGCGGATGACGCTTTGCGTTTCGTCTATCGAAAGCCCGTCTACAAAACGCGAGCCGGACGGGAATTTTTCGCCGCGGCGCATGGTGTTTTTGCCTATTTCGACGGTGTCGCCGATGTCGGCGATAAGCATATTACTTTCCCGCATGCCCATTTCTTTCGCAAGCTCCGCATGCTTTTTAAGGTGGCGATATTCGCCGTGCACGGGTATAAAGAACTTAGGCTTTATAAGCGAGTGCATTATCTTTAATTCTTCGCGGCAAGCGTGCCCTGAAGCGTGAATTTTTTCGATAGATTCGTAAACGACTTCCGCACCCTTTCTGTACAAGTTGTTTATAACCTGATAAACGTTTTTTTCGTTGCCGGGGATAGGCGAAGCGGAAATTATAATGGTGTCGTTATCGCCGATGGGTACTGCGCTCGGCTCGCCCGAAGCCATGCGGGTAAGCGCGCTCATCGGCTCGCCCTGCGACCCCGTCGAGATTACGACCAAGTCTTTATCGGCGTAATTTTTAATTTTATCTAAACTTATTATCAAATCTTGCGGCACGTCCATTTCGCCGACCTTTACGGCGGCGTCAACGACGTTTATCATGCTCCGCCCCGAAAGCGCGACTTTACGCTTGTTTTTAACGGCAAGGTTCATGATTTGCTGAAGCCTATAAACGTTGCTTGCGAAGGTAGCGACGATTATTCTTCTCGTCCTGTTTTGTTGGAAAAGCCTCTCTAAGCTCTTGTAAACAACGCTTTCGCTCATCGAATACCCGTCCCGCTCTACGTTCGTGGACTCGGCAAGCATAAGTTTAACGCCGCGCTTACCTATCTCGGTCAAACGGGCAATATCTATTATTTCGCCGCCCATGGGGGTTAAATCGACTTTAAAATCGCCCGAATGGAAGACGACCCCTACTGGGGTGGTTATCGCCAGCGCGACCGCGCCCGGAATCGAGTGGTTCACGTTTATGAACTCAACCGAAAAACAGCCCGCTTTAACCACGCTTTTCGGCGCGACGCAGTTGAGTTTAGCACCCTTAACTTTCAGTTCGCTTAGTTTATAGTCCGATAAAGTAAGCGTTATTTTCGTGCCGTAAACGGGGGCGTTTATATCGCGGAGCAAGTACGGAAGCCCGCCGATATGATCTTCGTGCCCGTGGGTTAAAAATATGGCGCGGACTCTGTCTTTATTTTGTTGAAGGTAGGTTATATCGGGTATAACCAAATCTATCCCCGGCATATCGGTGCTGGGAAAGGTCAGCCCCGCGTCGATAACGATAATGTCTTTGCCGTATTCGAGCGCGGTCATGTTTTTGCCGATTTCACCCACGCCGCCTAAAAAGCGGACTTTTAAGACGTTTTTTTCGCCTTTTTTGTTTTGGGTTTTTATGCTCTTTACTTCCGCGGCGTTTATCGGCGCGGCGGCGTTTTTAGTTTTATCGTCGCGCTTTTTCGCGGCGGGTTTGATTTTATTTTCGGGTTTTTTCGCGGCGTTTTTATACCCTTTAAAACCCCTCTTTTCAATTTTTTTATTATTGTTTGCGGCAACACCGTTGCCGATAGTCAAATCTTTTTGTTTATTTTTCATATTCACCTAATCTACTTCGATTATTATTTACGATTATTTAATATTTTAACATAATATGCTTTTTTTGTAAATCGTTTTAAAGTTCGCTAAAATTCCGAAAAAACAAAATAACGCCCGATATTTGTTATCGGGCGTTAAAACTAATTTTTAAGTTCTCTTATTGCGCTTAAGACCTTTTCGCGCATTTCAAGGTATTTGTTAAGCTTTTCTTTCTCGCCGTCAACCAAAATTTTCGGCGCTTTTGCGAGGAAGCCCTGATTTGCAAGTTTACCGTTAGCGCGTTTGATTTCGCCTTCGACGCGTTTGAGCTCGTTATCCAACCTCTCCGCTTCTTTTTCGATATCGACGAGTTCGCCGAGGGGCACGTAAAGCGCGGTTTTATCGAGAATTTGCGAGACGGTCTTTTCGGTTATTTCGTCCTTTTGTTCGACGAATTTAATCTCGCTTACGTTCGCAAGTTTTAAAATGAATTTGCTCGCTTTTTCGATTAAAGGCTTGCGCTCGGTAACGATATAAACGTCAAGCTTTTTGCTCGGCGCGCACTTAGCGTCGGCGCGAATCTGGCGGATAGCTTTAATCAAGCCCATAACGTAGACCATAGATTCGGCGTCTTTTCTGTGCGCAAGGCGGGAATTATACCTCGGATATTCGGAAACCATAATGCTTCCCTCAACGCCGGGGATATGCTGATAAATTTCTTCCGTCACGAAAGGTATGAACGGGTGCAACAGTTTAAGCGTATTTTTAAGCACGTAAATAAGGGTTGCAATCGTAGAATCTTTCTTATCTTCGTCGTCGCCGTAAAGCGCGGGTTTACTGAGTTCGATGTACCAATCGCAGAAGTCGTTCCACACGAAGTCCTGCAATTCGCCCGCCGCTAAGCCTATCTCGTACTTTTCCATATTGACGGTTACTTTTCTGACCGTCGCGTTAAGTTTAGAGATTATCCACTTATCGGATATCGAAAGTTTAACGTCTTTGATATCTTTGATTTCGCGGTTTTCGGCGTTCATTATAACGAAGCGCGAAGCGTTCCATATTTTGTTGACGTAGTTGCGGCAACCTTCAAGCTTTTCTTTGCTGAAACGGGTGTCGCTACCCGGCGCAATGCCGTTTAAAAGCGCGTATCTAAGCGTATCCGCGCCGTACTCGTCGATAATTTCGAGCGGGTCGATGCCGTTGCCTAAAGACTTGCTCATTTTGCGACCCTGCGCGTCGCGCACCAAGCCGTGAATCAAAACGTCCTTAAACGGAATACGGTTCATGTGTTCTACGCCCGAGAATATCATTCTCGCCACCCAGAAGAAAATTATATCGTAGGCGGTCACCAAAACGTCGGTCGGGTAAAAATATTTTAAGTCTTCCGTCATTTCGGGATATCCTAAAGTCGAGAACGGCCAAAGCGCCGAACTGAACCACGTGTCCAAAACGTCTTCGTCCTGTCTGACGTTTTTACCGCCGCACTTCGGGCATACGGTAACGTCGGCTTTAGAAACGGTCATTTCCCCGCAATCGTCGCAGTAATAAGCGGGTATTCTGTGTCCCCACCAAAGTTGGCGCGAAATGCACCAATCTTTAATATTGTTCATCCAGTTGTAGTAAATTTTGGTGAACCTTTCTGGGGTGAATTTAATGCTCTTGTTTTTAACGACTTCTATCGCGGGTTTTGCAAGCGGCTCCATTTTAACGAACCACTGCTTCGATATAATCGGCTCAACGCTACTTCGGCAACGGTAGCAGTGACCTACGT
>CAKQMM010000048.1 GCA_934254755.1 uncultured Clostridia bacterium | reverse complement strand
TCTTCGGGGATGGTAAACCACAAATCGCAGAACAATGCTTCCATATACTCGAAAAAGTCGGTATGCAGACTCGTAAAGCAAAAATCTATGCCGAAAATAAGCATGACCGCCATAAGTACGTCTATAGCGTTCAGTTTAAAAGAATATCCGTCGCCCGAAAATACGCCCACGCGTTTTACTTTAAAGAATATAAACGCGATGAAAAATATGATCGCCTGCGATATAACGGCGGAGAGTATGTTCACCAAAAAATAGTCCACCCCCGCGCGGAGAAGCGGGCGGAAAAGATACGGCAACGTAAGCCCCGCGATAAAAAACGCCAAAATCGCCGCTATGTATGCAACCGCGCCGTCAAGCGCGTTGAAAACGTTCGGATTATATCGTTTTTTACTCGTTAAATCGCTCATTTTTCATCCTTACTCACTCAATTATTTTGAGCAAATATTTCTATTTTAAGCCGTTTTATCGTTTATTGCGGGAGCGGGTAGTTACGGCGGGAGCAAGCCCCCGCCCTACGTTAGGTCTATGCTTGCCGTAATGGCAAGGCAGAATACCAACCCATTACGTCATCCTGAGCGATGAGCGAAGGATCCAGCGAAGCGTATTCTATATTAAAATGCGCCTGACGGCTGGATGTTTCGACTGCGCTTGCGCTCCGCTCAACATGACAATGAGTGGATAGTGAGTAGTGGTCAGAGGATAGTGGGTAGTGATTAGAAGGCGAAGCAATATAAAGCGTGTCAGTTATTAACTTACACCGCTTGTAGCGGTAACGCCCACGACGGATAGGTAAACTTTGTTTGCTTTTTAACTACCCGTTTTTAAAACGGAAGAAAAAAGCCACGCGCAATGCTCGACTTTACGGGTTGAAATGCGTTTTTATTTGTACTGATACAATCAAAATATTTAACAAGTGTGCGCGAGCGGCGCACACTTTTCTTATTTTGTATAAGTTTGCGCGCGCGCGTAAGATTTTTTTGACAAAACGGCGATAAATTTGTATAATGCTAAAAAAATAAAGGTTTTGCGTAGCAAAATCGACAAAAACATGCGGAACTAAAGGTTCTCGTTTTCTTTTCAAACGAGTGCCGCCGCGCTTTTAAGCGCGGCGCAACAATAAAAACTTTATCGGTTCCGCGAAGAGGTATTTATGAAAAAATTATTTGCAATTATGCTTACGGTTGCTTTGTCCGTTGCGGCGTGCGGCATGTTTACCGCTTGCGGTAAGAAAGACGATAACGTCATTAAAATCGGCGTTTTTGAAGCGCAGACAGGCGCAAACGGCGCAGGCGCGATGAAAGAAGTGCTCGGCATCAGATACGCTAACAGCGTTAAAAACACCGTTACCATCGACGGTAAGGAATATAAAATAGAACTCGTTGAATCGGATAACCAAAGCGACGATAACCAGGCTATTTCCGCCGCAACCCGTTTGGTTCAGGAAAAGGTTTCGGTCGTTTTAGGTTCTTACGGCTCGTCCGTTTCCATGAAAGCGGGCGCAACCTTCAAACAGGCTAAAATACCCGCAATCGGCTGCTCTTGCACCAACCCGGGCGTTACCAACACCAACGACTATTACTTCCGCATTTGCTTCACCGACGACCAACAGGGCGCGTATATGGCAGATTACGCTAAGAGCGCGGGCTTCAAAAAAGTTTTGACTCTCGTTCAGAACGGCGACAGCTACTCGCAAGGTTTGGTTCTTAATTTTGAGCAAAACTTTACCGGTAAAAACGCTAATAACGAAGACGTAAGCTTTACTCAACAAGTTTATCAATCGACCACCACCGATTTCAGTTCTTATATTTCTACCGCTAAATCGGGTGAATACGACGCTATTTTCGCGCCTTCTTCCGTAGTAGTTGCAACCGCTTTGCTTGCGCAGGCTAAAAACAACGGCTATACCGGCACCTTTATGGCGGGCGACACGTGGGATGACGTTTCCATTCTGAACGGCGTAAATAACGGCGGCGCGGAAGGCTACGTTTGCTCGACTTTCCTTCTCGACGTTGCAGGAAACGAAAAAGCAAAAACGTTTGCGGATAACTACCTTGCATGGGTTAAATCTAACAACTATACCGAAATTAACGGTAACGATACCGACGTTGCTGCAGTAACCGCTTGCGGATACGACGCTTATATGACCGCCGTTGCCGCTATCGAAAAAGCGGGTAGCAAAAACGGAGCGGACGTAAGAGCCGCTATGGCAGCCGAAGGCTTTGAATTTAAAGACACCATTTTAACGGGCGGCGTTAAGTTCAACGAAACCGGCGACCTTCCGCTTGATATCGCTAAACAAAAACTTTCCAAAAAGAAAGTCGTCAACAACAAACTTGAAGTTTTGGCGTAATTAAATTTCGGTAGTATTAGGTCTAAACTATAATGATTTTGCAAAATATTCTGCAACAGGGTTGCAGAATATTTTGCGGTTTTAAGGATAATATGAATTTACTTGCTTTTAACATAGACTATATTTTAAACACCCTGTCTATAGGCGGCGTATACGCAATTATAGCGATAGGGTATACTATGGTCTACGGAATTTTGCGCCTTATCAACTTTGCTCACGCCGATATGTTTATGATGGCAGGCATGTTTATGATAAGCGCGGCGGCTTCTTTCGGTATATACGTTGCCATTCCCGCCACCATACTTTTTACGGCGGTTCTCGGCATAATAATCGAAAAAATCGCCTACAAACCTTTAAGAAACGAACCGAGAATGTCTGCAATGGTCTCGGCAATAGCCGTTTCTTACTTCCTTGTGTACCTTGCAAACTATATTTGGACGGCTATTCCGAAGCCTTTCCCCGATATACCGTTTTTGACCAAACAGATTACGATTTTCGGAAAAGTGCGTCCGGTTGCGGTTATTGTAAGACCCATCGTTACGGTTTTACTCGTCGCATTGTTGCTTGCGCTTATTAAAAAGACCAAGTTCGGCATTGCGATGCGCGCGTCGAGCAAAGACTTTGAAGCGGCTTCGCTTATGGGCGTTAAGGTAAACAAAGTCGTTTCGGCGACGTTTGCAATCGGTTCGGCGCTCGCGGCTATCGGCGCGATTTTATACTTTGCCGACCACCCGCAGGTTTTCCCGACGACGGGCGGCTCTATAGGCTTGAAATGCTTCGTTGCGGCGGTTTTCGGCGGGATAGGTTCTATCCCCGGTGCGGTCGTCGGCGGCTTCGTAATAGCGTTCTTTGAAGTTATGTTCACGTCCTTTTTTACACAATGGGTACCGCAGATTTCGCTGTTTTCGGACGCCTTTACGTTTATCCTTTTAATAGTTATACTCATCGTTAAGCCTACCGGGCTTTTCGGCGAAAAATTACAGGAGAAAGTTTAGTATGGAAAAAGTTAAATTTGCTCCTTTAATTAAAGTCGAAAAAGAAAACGGCGCGAGAAAAGTTGAGGTGTCAAAACTCGGCAAAACGATATTTTCAATCGCGCTTTACGCAATATTTATTCTCGTGGTGTTTTTAAGCGAGAAAAATTTAGGCGCGTTCGATAACTTTGTTATCGCGCTTGAATTCGGCGCGATTTACGCGGTCATAGCTCTTTCTATGAATATGACGAACGGCTTTACCGGCATATTTTCGCTCGGGCAGGCGGGTTTTATGCTGCTCGGCGCGTACGTTTTCGCTATATTCACCATTCCCCCCGAAATTAAAGACGTAGTTTACTTAAACGGCGTTTATTCTTTTGTTCGCAACGCTTACGTTCCCATCCCTGTCGCTTACCTTATAGCGGGGGCGGTGTGCGCTCTCGTTGCGTACCTTATCGGTCTTGTCGTGCTGCGCTTTAAAAGCGACTATCTTGCCATCGCAACGATAGGCTTTATCGAAATAGTCCGTGCGGTCATCAACTTTTTACCGAAAGCGACCAACGGCAGCAACCCTTTGACGGGCATACCGACTTTCAGCGATATGCTTTATAAAATTGCCCCGAACGCAGAGAGCGGGTCGGTTACGTTATGCGTTTTAATCTGCTCGGTTTGTATCGCGCTTATGGTTCTCGTTTTAAACTCGGCGTATGGCAGAAGTTTCCGCGCCGTGCGTGACGACGATATCGCCGCCGAAGCAATGGGCATAAATCTTGCGAGAACGAAAAGAATATCTTTCACCATTTCCGGCTTTTTCGCGGGAATCGGCGGCGCGATATTCGCAATGGCGCAAGGCGGTTCGATAAACACGTCTGCCGCGTCGTTCGGCTTAGACTTGACTTATTTTATACTTTTAATAGTGGTCGTAGGCGGAATGGGCAGCGTAACGGGATCGGTTATAGGCGGATTTTTGGTCTATTCTTTAAGAGAATGGTGGCTTGAGTTCTGCAATCACGAAGTGTTTATCGGTTCGGTTAAACTCCCCTTATTCGGCACGGGCTTTAAAATGCTTGTGTTCGCAATTATCATACTTGCGATAGTTTTATTCTTCCGTAAGGGCATTATGGGTAACCGAGAGTTCAGTTGGAACGGCATTTTAACCTATTTTGCGAACATTAAAGCGCATCTTACGGCGTTCGGAAAGGGGTTTGTAAACTTCTTTAAAAACTTGCCGAAAAATATCAAACGTTTCGGAATATTTATCGGCACGAACGTTAAAAAATACGCGCTTATAGCGGTTAATTTTATAAAAAACTTGTTCAAAAAGAATAAAAGGGGGGACGGCGCAAATGAGTAACAGCGTTTTGAAGGTTAAAAACTTAACCATGCAATTCGGCGGCGTCGTCGCAGTAAACAACTTTTCGCTTGACGTAAACGAAGGCGAAATCGTCGCGATAATAGGCCCCAACGGCGCGGGCAAAACGACGGCTTTCAACGCGATAACGGGCGTTTACGAGCCGACTGCGGGCGTTATCGAATTTAACGGCGAAGTTATCGCGTCCAACTATCCGCACGGCAAAATGAAGCGAATGTTCAACGGCGACAATAAAGACTTCCCCGAACATAAAGTAGTATATTCTCCCGATAAAATAACTAAAAAGGGCATTGCGCGCACTTTCCAGAACATCAGGCTTTTTAAGTCGATGACGGTGTTTGAAAACGTTCTGACGGCTATGCACCTTCGCCGCAAATCTAACCTTTTCACCGCGATTTTCAAAATAAATTATAAAGAAGAAGCGGCGATGAAAAAGGACGCGCTCGAACTATTGAGTTTAGTCGGGTTATCGGCGGAAAAGAACGAACTTGCAACTTCCCTTCCGTACGGCAAGCAAAGAAGGTTGGAAATCGCCCGCGCGCTTGCTACGAAGCCAAAGCTTTTGCTCCTTGACGAACCCGCGGCGGGCATGAACCCGCAGGAAACGCAGGAACTTACCGAGTTCATCAAATTCATTCGTAAAACGTTCGATATAAGCATACTTTTAATAGAACACCACATGAACCTCATTATGGATATATCCGACAGAATTTACGTGCTTAACTTCGGCAGAATGTTGGCGGTCGGCACGCCCGACGAGATTCAGAACGACGAGGGCGTTATAAAAGCATACCTTGGAGGGACTGAAGATGTCGGATAATATACTTGAAATTAAAAATTTATCGGTCGCTTACGGCGGCATTAAGGCTGTAAGAAACGTCAATTTAAGCGTTGAACGCGGAAAAATCGTAACCCTTATCGGTGCGAACGGCGCGGGTAAATCGACCATTTTAAGGACTATTTCGGGCATCGTTAAGCCGCAATCGGGAGCCGAAATTTTGTATAACGGCGAAAACATGGTCGGCAAACACACGAGCGATATAGTTAAGTCGGGCATTACGTTGGTACCCGAAGGGCGCAGAATATTCCCCAACTTAACCGTGCTTGAAAACCTTAAAATAGGCGCGTATTTAAGAAAAGACGATATAACTTTCGACTTAGAGCATTGCTACGACCTCTTCCCCATATTAAAAGAGCGCGCTTGGCAATCCGCGGGCACCCTTTCGGGCGGCGAACAGCAAATGCTTGCCGTCGCGCGCGCGCTTATGAGCAAGCCTAAGCTTATTATGATGGACGAACCGTCTTTAGGTTTAGCGCCCATTATAATAAAAGATATTTTTGAAATTATAAAAACCGTCAATAAAGAAGGCATAACCGTGCTTTTGATAGAGCAAAACGCCAACATGGCGTTATCGGTAGCCGACTACGCTTACGTTTTGGAAACGGGCGAAGTTCAAATGGAAGGCACGGGCGCGGAAATAGCCGCGAACGAAAGCGTTAAAGAACTTTATCTCGGTAAAAAAGTATAGCGCATGGCGGGTTGCCGCAAATATGAAGCGGACTTACTGCAAACAACTTAAAACACAAATGAAAACTTCGTGAAACGCGGAGTTTTTATTTTTTTCGGTTCAAAAATATTTGACAGTTAAAAAACACATTGCTAAAATGTTAGTACGCTAACAATTTAAGGAGGCGTTTTATTTAGCCGGGCGGGGTTTGATTTCCGCTCGGCTACAGGAGCATTTTTATGGAAAACGACAAAAAAATAGGCGTTGAAGTAAAAAAACTGTCTAATCTTATAAAGCGCAGGCTTATGAAATCTTGTTCCGAAACTAACGCCGATAAGATGGGCACGGGCGGGTTTATAATAGGCTTTGTTGCAGAGTCGGATAGAAGCGTGTATCAGAAAGATATCGAAAAGGAGTTTAAAATTCGCAGACCCACCGCAACCGCAATGCTTAAACGGCTTGAAGCGGAAGGGTTTTTGACGCGCGTCGGCGAGGAGGGCGACAAGCGGCTTAAACGGATAGTTTTAACCGAAAAGGCTGTTAAGATACACGAAGATTTTACTTTGCGCGCAAAAAAAATAGAAGACGAACTCGCTTCTGTTTTAACGACAAGCGAGCGGGAAGAATTTTTGAGCATAATAAACAAACTACAATCAAGGTTGGAAAAAAATGATTAAAAGACTTGCTAAATCAATAAAGGGTTGTAAAAAGGAAACGATTTTAACTCCGCTTTTTATGGTCGGCGAAGTTATTTTCGAGCTTATTATCCCTATGCTTATGTCAACCTGCATACTCGACTATTTAGGCGCGGTCAACTTAAAAACCGCCCCCGAATGGACGCTTAGCTTATTAGGGAAAGATATAGTTACCGTAAGCACCACCTCGCCGAGCATTAAATACCTTTGTATAGTCGGGTTATTCCTCGCTTTGTGCGGGTTCGCGTCTTTTACTTTCGGCACGCTTTCGGGCGTATTTGCGGCAAGGGCTTCGGCAAGGTTTGCCGGCAATTTAAGAAGAAACTTATACTATAGCGTTCAGACCTTTTCGTTTAAAAACATAGATAAGTTTTCCTCGTCAAGTTTGGTTACGAGGCTTACGACCGACGTTACGAACGTGCAGAACGCTTTTATGATGATTATACGCATGGGCGTGCGCGCGCCGATGATGCTTATCGTGTCGCTTATATTCTCGCTGTCGGCGTTCAAAACGGTCGGCGCGGAACAGATGAGTTCTATGGCGAAAACCTACGCCGTAATTATACCCGTTTTAATAGTGGGCTTAGGGTGCATAATGTACTT
>CAKQMM010000047.1 GCA_934254755.1 uncultured Clostridia bacterium | reverse complement strand
ATATAATCGGGCAGGTTGTACTCTTTACGCGCGTCTTCCGGCTTAAAATAGCAAACCCAGCAACTATCAAGCCCAAGGTCGGCGGTTTTAAGCATCATATAGGTTTCGATAATGGCAACGTCGAACGGCATCATCGAAATTCCGCTGACGGTGGAAATTATCTCGCGGCGTTTATCCCCGCACACCATAAACACAACGGGGGCGTTGAACGCGCAACTCGTTATGTTTTTAAGTTTTGCGCGCGCCTCGTCGCTTTTTAAAACGTAAACGTGTTGCGGCTGTGAGTTTTTTGCCGTGGGGGCCTTTTTAATGGCTGCCAGAATCTCTTCGATTTTATCGTCTTCAACTTTTTTATCAGAAAATTCGCGAACGGAATATCTGAAATTTAAAGCGTCGTTAAATTCCATAAAATTTTATCCTTTTTGTATAATAAACTTTTGCCGCCTAAAAACGGCGACAAACCTAACTTCAACGACATTTTACTACTACTTTTAAAATTAGTCAATTCTGCGGAACGATTTTATTTGCGTAGCCGTTGCCGTAACCGTAATTTTATAGCCGTTTTCGTCGGGGACGATTTCAACCGTCGGCGAGTGCGACAACTCAAAATAATCGCTTAAAAGCCCTTTTAAGTCGCACACGATAAGGTCGCTTGCGAATGCGCCCGCGTTAAGCCTGTCGGCTTCGATAACCTTATTAAGCCTTTCGGCGTTCTTGCTTAACCTCATAACCTCCCCTTAAGCTCCCTTTTTATACTGCCGAAAAACCCCTTATACGGGCGAAGATAATCGGGCGTTTTTATTCCGCCGTTTTTAACGCTGTCCGCTAAGCACTTAAACGCGCGCGCCGCGCGCGAAGAATAAACTATGCCGTTTAAAATTTCGTCGTCTTCGGGGATAACGCCCAAAACGGGGGAATTGAGAGCGGACTCTATTTCTTCCGCCGAGAACATATCGCCGCTCAAAACCAAGTCGCCACGCATTTTGTTGACGACAACGTCGGTTTTTTCAACCCCGTAACTCTTTAAAACGGCTATAACCTTATCCGCGTCACGCAAGCTGAACACGTGCGGGTTGACGACGACGAGAGCCTCGTCCGCCGCCGATATCGCGCGCAAAAACGGCTCGCCTATCCCCGCGGGGCAGTCGATTAAAATAAAGTCGAAGTTTGGAGATAGGTCGCTTATAACCCTTTTAAAATCGTACACGCCTATATTATCCGCACCGGACTTTTTGGGCGGCAACAAATATAAATTCGGCGACGCCGAAACGCCGATTAAAGCCTGCTTTGGGCGACACTTGCCGCTTAAAACGTCGCCTAAATCAAACGGCGCGCCGCCGTCCGCTTCCATTAAAACGTCAAGATTATTAAGACCGAAATCGGCATCCGCCATTAAAACGCGCGCGCCTAAACAGGTTAGCCTGTATCCTAAGTTTGCGGTTACGGTCGTTTTCCCCGCGCCGCCTTTACCCGAAGTAACAACTATTTTTCTTGCCATAAACTCTCCGCCGATACGATTTTTTATTTATCGGTCAGATAAGTTTACCGCAAACTTACGCGCCCCTTTTAAAACTTTTTGCCGAATTAGCGATTTTTTTGCAATAAAAAACGCCCGCAGCCGAGCGGAATTTGATTACCTCTCGGCTACGAGGGCGAATTTAAAGCTCAACGTCAATAAATGTGCCGTTTTCAAACTGTTTGACCGTTTTAAAGCCTATGCTTTTAAGTAGCTTTACCGCTTCGTCGAAATATCCGATAACGGTGGCTTTATTATGCGAGTCGGACGATAAAATTACGCTTGCGTTGCGGCGCAAAATCTCCTCTAACAAAAACTTAGCGGGATATGGAACGGTTCTGTACCCACGAACCATTGCGCCCGTGTTTACTTCGATAATATCGCAATACCTTAAAACTTCGTCTAACGCGTTAAGGGCGATTTTTTTATACTCGTCGCTTTCGTCGATTAAACTGAATTTAGTTATAACGTCAAAATGCCCGACGATATCAGGGCGGCTTTCGCGCACGTGCTTTACGACCAATTCGTAATAATCGCGGACGAATTTAAGTACGTCTCCGCCGCAAACGTTATCTATATAATCTTGCTGAACGTCGCGCGCGTGGTCGATAGCGTAGCACTTGCCGCCCGCAACCATAAAATGCACGGACGCGATAACGTAGTCGTATTTCGAGCGGTCTATCTCAGAAAAATAGTCCTTTTCTATCCCCGTGTAGACGGCTATCTTATCTTTATACTTTTCTTTAATCCGCTTTATTTCGTTTAAATATTCGGGGCTGTCGGGTAAGTCCATTTTGCAAGTCGTTTCGCAAACGTCCAAATAGCTATGGTCGCTTATCCCGATAGACTTCATGTTATGGTTTATTGCGGATAAAACCACGTCTTCAAGCGAATCTTTTCCGTCGCTAAATGTAGTGTGTTGATGTAAGTTAGAATATTGCATAGTTAAAATTTAGCGCTATCGTTAAAAAAAGTCAAACAAAACCGCCGCCGCACGCAAAAAGCCCGCTATAAAAGCGGACTTTTAATTAGGGAAAATATTCCTTATTTAATTTCCGGGAGAGATGCCGCCGCAATAGACTGACCTACGCGTTTATTAGACTCGTCGGGCATTTCCATTATGATATGCGAATATTCGGGATATTCGCTATCGATAACTTCTTTCGCTTTTTTAAGAATTATGTCGCCGCCCTTGCCGCTCGTAACCCTGCCGAGCAAAAGCGCGTGCTTAATATCGTAAAATTCGCTGTAATAAGCCATGGTGTAGCCAAGGTAAATGCCGATGCACTCATAAATGCCTTCCGCCATTTTATCGCCGTCTGCCATAAGTTTTTGGATAACTTTAAGTTTCTCGGCGGGAGATAAGCCTTCGTCAAACTTAAAGCCGGCGTTTTCGGCAAGCTTGATAACGCTGTCCTGCGAAAAATATTTAACGCCGCAACCGTAGTCGCCCGACCATTCGTCAACCATAGCGTCGGTCGAAAAATCGACGGGAGCAAACGCGAGTTCGTTAAGCCAGCCCTCTAAGCAACCTTCGCGGTTGATGTAGCCCACCGCTTCGCTCGTACCCATAGCGATGCCTAAAACGGCGGTGTCTTTCAAGTCCATTGCGCCCGCAAGAGCGGTAACGTCGCCGTCGTTGGCAACTTCTATCGGCGCGCCTATTTCTTTTGCAATATCCATATACATGGTTTTAACGTGCTTGTTAAAATCGTCTTCGGGGACTTTTAAGAACAGCGACGCAACCATTATTTTATTGTCTACGTAAACGCCCGCGGAAGAAACGCCTATCGCGTCGACGCGCGGCATTTTGGAAGCGGCGGTCTTCATAGACTCTAAAATTCCGTTGTACTGATAGCGCCAGTCGGAATTTATCTTCGGGAACCAAACGACTTCTTCGCTGTAAACCACTTTGCCGTCGATAACCGCGGAAACCTTTCTGTCGCTGCCGCCCGCGTCGAAGCCTATGCGGCAACCGTCAAGGTGCCCGCCAACTTTAAGCGCGCAACTTTTAAGCGCGGGGAAGTTATTGAGTTCCGCCTTTTCAACCACGAAGTCCGTTTCGTATACGCCCGACATAAACTTGACGTCGAACGCGCGCGCGCCCGTAAGCGTGTAATCTTTTTTGACGCGCTCGTAAATATAATCGTCCCCCGCGATGATTATTTTATATCCGCCCGCAACCCATAAAATGGTTTTAATAAGCCGCTCGATAACCGCGTAGTTTTCTTCGCGCTTATTATCGTCGGCAAATATATCTATATTATATATAAAGTTGTAGCCTTTGTTTCTTTCGACCGCGATTTTAAGCGGTTTTCTATCGGCGGCTTTTACGGCGCGCCTATAATCGTTTAACTTTTCAATCATCGGGATATAACCGACGTCGTATTTAGGAATAAACTTCATAACTATCTCCTGATAATTCGTTTTTATATATTCTAACACAGGTTTTTTAATTTTTAAATAGTTTTTTTAAGATTATTTATGTAATTTTGACGGCGTTTTTATTATTTAACGGAAAACGGCTTTTTAATAAGTCCGTTTTGCCGCTTGCTTTGACGCTTGCCGCCCGCCCGTTTTACGACCCGTTTGCTTTCTCCGCCCCCGTATTTAGCCGATTATTCATACACAAAATGAATATTTTATGCAAATATTTTTGAATATTTAATTATTTATGCATAATTATGCGGTATTTTTAATTTTTTTAAAATTTTTTTGAATTTTTATGCAAAAACGTTTGACATATAAAAAACGGGGCGTTATAATATGCCCATACAAAGCGAAAAACGCTTTACAAAAAAGAAATAATTTTTTAGGAGATAACCACTATGAAAAAATTTTTAACCGCGCTTTTAGCAGGAGCGCTTGCAGTCACCGCAGCCGTATCTTTAACCGCTTGCGGTAAAGACAAAACCGAGCAGAAAACTTTCACCGTTTTAACCAACTGCCCCTTTGAACCGTTCGAGTATACCAACAGCGGTAAGATTTACGGCATAGATATGGAAATCGCGGCGGGCTTTGCTGCTGAAAACGATTACAAACTCGTAATTAAAAATATCGACTTCGACGCAATCGAATCTCAGGTTGACGCAGGTTACGGCGATATCGGTATGGCGGGCATGTCAATCACTTCCGAGCGTCTTGCTTCTTTTGATTTCTCTACCGAATACTACTCCGCTTCTCAAGTAGTTTTAGTTAAAGAAGGAGATACGAGCTTCGACGGTTGCACCACCAAAGAACAGGTTGACGAGGTTTTAAAAACCAAAGCTAAAATAGGCGCGCAATCGGGCACCACGGGCTTCGGATATATAATCGACGAACTCGGACTTACCCAAAGCAACCAGAAAGGTTATGAAGACGGTCAGACCGCGGCTGAAGATTTAAAGAACGGCAACGTCGACGCAGTTATCATCGACGAAGCTCCCGCTAAAGCTCTTAAAGCTAACATGAGCGGACTTAAAGTTATCGACGTTAAACTTACCGAAGAAAAATACGCTTTCCTTATTAAGAAAGGCAACAGCGAACTCGTTCAGAAAATGAACGCTTACCTTGCAAAAATAATGGCTAACGGCGAATTCGATAAAATCGTAAACAAATATAACGGCGGCGAAGGAACCAAAGTCGGATACGACTTCGTTGACGAAAACGTTTAATTCAAAATTTTTATGACGAGATACCTCTCACTTATTAGGTGAGAGATATCTTTGTTTTAAGAGGTTTATATGAGTCTTGAACAATGGAAAGTATTTTTTGAAAAGTTATCTACGCCGTTTTATCGCGAGTTCGTTTTGCGCGGCTTATTCATCACTTTAAAAATAGCGGCTCTCGGCTTTATTTTAGGCGTAGCGCTCGGCACGTTGCTCGCTCTCGTACAGGTAACGTACAGTAAAAACGGCTTTATAAAAGTACTTGATAAAATTTGTAAAGCATACGTTGCACTGTTCCGCGGAACGCCGATGGTAGTACAGTTGTTGCTTGCGTACTACGTTTTAATACCGCTTATGTCGATAAATAACGTAAACAGCGAAACGGTCGGCATAATAGTGTTCGGAATGAACTCGGCGGCGTACGTTTCTGAAATTATGCGCGGCGGCATAAACTCGGTTGACGTCGGACAACTCGAAGCGGGGCGTGCGCTCGGTTTAAGTTACACCACGACCATGGCGAAAATAGTTATTCCGCAAGCGTTTAAAAATATTTTGCCTACGCTCGGCAACGAACTTATAACGCTCGTTAAGGAAACGTCGGTTTTAAGCTTCATAGTGGTAAGCGACCTTTACACTTCATTAAAAACGCTCGGCAAAGAAATTTACAACTTAAAGCCCCCGTACATTTTTATGGCGGTTATATATATTATTATAGTGCTTATAATAACGCTGATAATTCGTTCTATAGAAAAAGCTTTAAGTAAAAGCGACAGGAAACACGAAAACACGGCAAGTAAAAAGGCGGTGAAAAAACATGACTGACAACGTGATTTTATCGGTAAAAAATTTAACCAAATCTTTCGGAGACGTGCAGGTGTTAAAAGGCATCGACTTAGACGTTCATAAAGGCGAAGTTATCGCCATAATAGGTCCGTCGGGTTGCGGCAAATCGACTTTTTTAAGGTGCTTGAACTGTATGGAAGACCCCACTTCCGGCTCAATTATGTTTGACGACGTAGATATTGCGGACGTTAAGGTCGATATAAACGTTCACCGCCGCCATATCGGAATGATATTCCAGCAATTCAACTTATTTAACAATAAAACGGTGATTAAAAACATAACCCTTGCCCCCGTTTATATTAAGACGAAAGAATTAAGAAAACTTCAATTCAAAAACTTTTTTATAAAGATTGCGAACGTATTTAAAAAAGCGGAAAATAAAAAACCGCTTTACCCCGTCACAACGAAAAAAGAAATAGTAAAAGAAGCGACCGAAAAGGCTATAAAACTTTTGGAACGCGTAGGGCTCGAAGATAAAAAAGACGTTTATCCGTCCACGCTTTCCGGCGGGCAAAAACAGCGCATAGCAATCGTAAGAGCACTTGCGATGGAACCCGAAGTTATGCTGTTCGACGAACCGACGAGCGCGCTCGACCCCGAAATGGTAGGCGAGGTTTTAAACGTTATGACGGAGCTTGCGAAAGAGGGAATGACAATGGTCGTCGTTACGCACGAAATGGGCTTTGCAAGAGAGGTCGCAAACCGCGTTATATTTATAGACCAGGGCGTTATTAAAGAAGAAAACGCTCCCGAAGAATTCTTTAACAACCCGAAAGACGAACGACTTAAAGACTTCTTGTCAAAGGTGCTTTAATATAATAATCAAACTAAACGCGGCTGTTTCGTAAAACAGCCGCGTTCTTATTATATATCATTTAAGTTGCGCTTTAATCGCGCTCCGCTTCACCGTCCGAAACGGCGGCGAAGTTTTTGTCTATGGTGATATGCAAAATAAGGTCGGGGTAATCTTTTTTAACCCGCTCTTTTATAAGCGTTTTAACTTTCTCGTCGGGAATTTTGACGGAGTACGGAACCACGCAGTCAAAAAGCGCGGTTTTAACCGCTTCCCCGTCGATAACGCGCAAGTCGTGTATCGTCAGCGGCGTAGCTATTTCTTTGACGGTTTTTGCAAGGTACACGCGCAGGTTATTTGCAAACTCGTTGGTGACGGATATGGGGTCGTAGTGGATAACGATATGCAAGTTATCGTTCTTCAAAAAGTCCCGCTCGATATTGTCTATTATTTCGTGGCACTTTATAACGTCGCTTTCCGCCGACATTTCGACGTGTACCGAAGCAAACTGTCTGCCGACGCCGTAATCGTGAATGATAAGGTCGTGCGTGCCCAAAACCCCTTCGTAACTCATAATTTTACGGCGAATTTTTTCCACTTCGTCCGCGTCGGGGGCTTTGCCTAAAATGGGGTCGAGCGTTTGTTTGACGGTTAAAACGCCGCTCACTAAAATAAACAGAGCAACGAGCGTTGCCATATACCCGTCTAAGTTAAAGCCCGTAAAGTAAGATATTATCGCCGCGGCTAATACGGCAAGGGTGGTTATAACGTCGTTACGGCTGTCTTTACTCGTCGCAATAAGCG
>CAKQMM010000046.1 GCA_934254755.1 uncultured Clostridia bacterium | reverse complement strand
GTTTTTGCCTTCTTAAATTGAAACGCTGCGAAGTTAAAAACCCTTGCAAGCAAGTTTTTAACTTCTTGCATTATAATCTAAACGAAGTAATTCTTTTGCCGTTCGGCAAAATCTTTAAAAACCCTTGCGGGTTTTTCGCAAAAACCTGTGTTTTTGCCTTCTTAAATTGAAACGCTGCGAAGTTAAAAACCCTTGCAAGCAAGTTTTTAACTTCTTGCATTATAATTTAATAAATTAAAATTTTTGCCAAGGAGGGTTTTATGGATATAAATTCCGCTTATGAACTCGTTAAAAAATATAACAAAGAGCCGTTTCACCGTCTGCACGCGCTGACCGTCGGCTACGCGCTTAAAAACATTGCCGAAAAGTCGGGCGAGGACGGAGATTACTGGGGAGCGGTCGGCACTCTTCACGATATCGACTATGAACTTTACCCCGACGAGCACTGCACGAAAGCCGTCGATATTTTAAAGGGCGAAAGCGTTTCGGACGATATAATACACGCCGTTTGTTCGCACGGTTACGGTTTAACTAAAACCGACGCCGTTCCCGAACGCAAAATGGAAAAGATTCTGTTCGCCGTTGACGAGCTCACGGGGCTTATCTGGGCGGCGGCTAAAATGCGCCCGTCGAAAAGCACCAAAGATATGGAACTTAGTTCCGTTAAAAAGAAGTATAAAGATAAAAAGTTTGCCGCGGGCTGCTCGCGCAAAGTTATTGAAAAGGGCGCGGAACTTTGCGGAATCACTTTGGACGAGCTTATAACGCTCACCTTAAACGCCATGAAGGAAACGGAAGACGAAGTTCTTCAAAAATTAGGTTGACTTTTTATATGGTTTGCTAAGATTGCCGTTAAAAAGTTATCAACCGCGTTTTTAAGTTGTCAACAAAATTGTCGCTCAAAATTGTTGATAACTGCCGCTTATCAACAAAGTTATCAACAATACGCAAACTTTTGTTCGGTTTTGGATATAAAATTCGCTAAAAATCGACAAATCGGGCGCGGGACGGCGGAGTTTAATCGCGCTAATCGGAGTTAAAAGTCTGCGAATTTTGATTGACAAGCGATAAAAATATCTATATAATAATTATACTTACGTTTAGTAAGGGGCTTTGCGCGTTAGGGTTACTTAGTGCGCGGGCTTATACCTTGAATACCGTAGGCGGTATTCCATTTTAGTCCGGGAGGTAAAAAATATGAACAAGTACGAAATGCTTTACATTCTGTCGTGCGAGATTTCCGACGAAGCAAAAGACGCGATTATCGCTAAATTTGAAAACGTCGTAACCGCAGGCGGCGGCAGCGTTACTTCGGTTGACAAATGGGGAGTTAAAAAACTCGTTTATCCCATCAACTACAAGACCGAAGGCTACTACGTTCTTATGACGTTTGAAAGCAACGGTTCGCTCGTAGCGGAACTCAAGAGAGTTGCGGGCATAACCGAAGGCGTCATCAGAAGACTTATCACGAAAGCGTAATTAGGAGATTTATGAACAAAGTATATCTTATCGGTAACCTTACGAGGGACCCTGAAGTTTCCGAAACGAGTAGCGGCGTTCCGTTTTGCCGTTTTTCAATCGCGGTGAACAGGACTTTCGTCAATGCAGACGGAAACAGGGAAACAGACTTTTTTAACATTACCGTTTGGCGCAATCAAGCCGAAAACTGCGGTAAGTTCCTTAAAAAGGGTAGCAAGGTTGCCGTCGTGGGAAGTTTGCAAAACCGTTCTTATGAAGATAAAGAAGGCATAAAGAGGACGGTAACCGATATCGTCGCGAGCGAAGTCGAATTTTTAACCACGGGTAACCGCGGGGACGACGTAGCGGCAGAGCCGCCTGTGAGAGCTGAAAAAAAGAAGCTCACGCTTCAAGAAGTTGACGGCGACGACGATTTGCCATTTTAATAATTAAGGAGAAATTATGGAAGAAAAGACTATTACGGCTAAAAAGCCCGTCAGAAAGATCAGCAGAAAAAAAGTATGCGCTTTCTGCGTAGAAAAAGCTGAAAAAATAGACTACAAAGATATCGCCAAACTTAAAAAATACGTTACCGAAAAGGGCAAAATGTTGCCCAGACGTATGACCGGCACTTGCGCTCAGCACCAACGCGCGCTTGCAACCGCTATTAAGAGAGCGAGAATCGCCGATTTATTACCGTTTAAGGGTGAATAAGTCGTCACGTTACGCTATATCATTGATTTTTTAAACAAAAAATTCAGTTTATGCTGTGTTAAACACCGCTCATCGTACAAAAAGTACGATTACGGGTGTTTGCCGTGCTTAAACTGTTTTTTTATTCTAAAAAATTTAACTCATAGCGCAACGTTCCTCCCCGTCGTCCATTGCGCTAAATCATTATTTTTTAGCAAAAAAATTCAGTTTATGCTGAATAGAAAATATCCGCATCGTTTGATGCGGATATTTTTATTCGGTGGTTAGCGGATAGCGGGTAGCGGGTAGCGGCAATCTTCGATTGCTTTTTGCGGTACGCCCGTATTCAGCCTATGCCTTCGTTTCCACGAGATGTTTCGCTACGCTCAACATGACAGTAACCCGTATGGGACTGTGCCACGACGAACCGACAAACTTCGTTTGCTTTTTGTAAGCAACGCCTTGCCCACCTTGTGTAAAGGCAAATTCCCCCATTGAAGTGGGGGAAGTGGCAACGTAGTTGACGAAAGGGGGGCGGCCGCCGCCTAGGCGCGGTGGCACGGCAGAGCCGTGACGGAAGGATTGATTGGTTATAAATAAAAAATCCCGTCATGTTGAGCGCAGTCGAAACATCTAGCCGTAAGGCGCATTATATGTGAAATGCGGCGTTCCGCCTTAGCCGAGCGAGGACCGAACCGCATTAAGTTTTAGCGGCGCAAAATTTGTTAAATCAGCGTTAAACTCGCTTGCAATACGGTCAAGTATTGCTGCGTTCGTTTGCCTTGATTTTCCTAAATTTATCGACGCTAAAATGCGAAGCACCTTAAAGCCGCATTTTTTAGACGGTTTTAGCAAAGGTTTGCGCGAGAAGTATACTAATACTTCAAGCAAAGATTTGCCGAAACGGGCAAAAAAGACGGCTTTAAGGCTTGACGGGGTTCAGTCCCCGCTCGGCTTCGCCCTTTGCTCAGGGTGACGGGAGATATTATATAATTTATAACGTAAAAATGGCGGGTATGCGGTTTGTCGGTTCTGCTACTCGTTATCTTTGGGTGAAAAGTCGCCGCAGGCGGTCACGTTAAACGGCTCGGTTATAATATTCACTTTTTTAAGTTTGCATTTGCCTAAATTGTTGTGCGCGCAGGTCGCGGCGGCGCAGTCTATATCCGTTTCGGTAATTTTTTGCATAGTAAAAGTATGCGGCATATAGCGGTAACTATTCATTGACAAATCGCGATATTTAGTGTAATATTTAATCAAACGATGATACGCGTGAGCGGCTTGTTTATAAGCTTAACCCGCGGCGGATATCGGAGGAGAAATTATGAAAGTCATATTTTTAAAAGACGTAAAAGGCAGCGGCAAAAAAGGCGAAATCGCGGAAGTCAGCGACGGCTACGCAAGGAACTTTCTCATAAAAAAAGGTCTTGCCGAAGAAGCGACCGCCGTTAAAATAAACAGCCTTAACATTAAAAAGGGCGCGGAAGATTTTCACCGTCAGGAAGAAATAAAGGCTCTCAAGGAAGAAGCTAAAAAATTGAACGGCACGCAAATCACCCTTAAAATAAAGTGCGGCGAAAACGGCAAAGTTTTCGGCTCGGTTACGGCAAAAGAAATTGCCGACGAATTGACGGCACTCGGCTATACCGTCGATAAAAAGCGCGTTATTTTAAAAGACCCCATTAAACTTTTGGGCGTTTACGCGGTTGACGTTAAGTTTTTGCCCGAAGTGATTGCTAAAATAAAAGTTGAAGTCGTAGGCGCGTAAATTATAGAAACAATAAAAACGCAAGGTTTTGCCTTGCGTTTTTTGTTTGCCGCTTAAAATGTTTTCAACTACTTCAACAAATTTTTTAGTATTTTATCTGCGGCGGGGCGGATGGTTAAACTATCGGCTATATTAAGCGCGTTCGCTAAAACTTTGCCGTTTAAAACTTTATACTCCGCAAGTTGGAAGCCGCCTATGTACCCGCCCGCAACGGGATATCCCGTTGAAAACGCAAATGCGTAAGCGTTGGGCACGGCGTTTTTTTGCGGAACAAAAACTGTTTCCGAAAACACGCCGTCGTAATAGTCTATATCGGCAACGCCCGTTAAAAGCCCTTTGAACGGGTATGCGCCGCGCTTTAAAATAAGTTCTTTATGATAAAGCCAGTCGTAATCGAAGCGGGGCGAAGGGCGCAAAGTTTCGGGCAGAATATTAAGCGCGTTCGGGTTTTTATCGGCTGCGATGAGTATAACCGTCGCACCCGCCGCTAAACATTCTTTAAGCAAATTTATATCGCCGCCCCGGGTTTGTTCGACCAGAATTTTTCCGCCGCAAGGCGAAGTAACGGGCGAAAGTTCGTAGCCGAGCGTTTCTAAATTTTCGGCTAAATCGCGGCTTACGCCGAGCGTTTTAACGGTTTTGTTTGCGGGTGCAAACTTATCAACGTAAAACTCGGCTATGCCCGCCTTATCGTCCGCGCCGCCTAAAAGAGAGATGCGGACGGAATACTTCCCCTCTTTAAAATTTTTAAGAGGAACACTTTCGTCAAAAACGTTTATCGCAAAAAGCGAAAGGTCTTTCTCGGTCGGGGTGAACTGCTTCGTTTTTTTATAAACGACTTTGTGCGAGCCGTCGCTTACGGTCAATAAAGCCGTATATTTTTGCGGTTTTAAAACGCCTTCGTTTGCCAAAACCCCGCGTATAGTAAGGTTATCGGCGTTGTAAAGGCGGGACTTGGGTAAAATTGCGCTCCACCTAAGCGTTGCAAAACCGTTTTCAAGCGCGTCCGCTATTTTCGGCTTATACTCGCGCGTTAAGGTGTAAAGCCCCTCGCCGCAAACGGAGTGGTCAAGCATACCCGTTAAACTTAAACCGTTTATATACGGGTTTGCGCGGTACAAATCGAACGTAAGCTTGCGATGCTTATAGTGGTTTTCGTACGCCGCGGCAAATATTTCGCCCGCATCCGGATATTGACGGTTGAACCCGTAAATTTTAAGGTCGCCGATAAAAGCTTTATGAATGTTTTTAATTAAAACTTCGTCGGGATAAAAGTCGCGCTTTTTTTGTCCCGAATATTTTTTAACGAGCGTAGCGGTATCTAAAACGCTGCCTATCCCCGTTTCGCTTATAAACACGGGGCGTTTATGTTTACCCCCGAAGTTAAGCATAAGTTCCCGCTCGCTGTCCGTTATCGGCACGGGGGAAGGGTAAAAGTGCAAATCTCCCATATCGGGGTTTAAAGTGAAGCGGGCGGGGGACTTTTCGGCAAAACCGCCGCCGCTTTTTTCTCCGTTAAAAAGCGTTTCCCATTCGCTTGAAAAGGGGTTTGAAACGGAGCCTACCGATAGTTCCGCGTCCCATCTGCCGCTTGAAAACATTACGAGCCGCGTTTTATCGAGCGCGCGCAAATCTTTAAGCGAGTTTTTGGCTTTTTTGCAAGCAACGTCGTACGGCGGGCGCAAAAACGTTTCGTTCAAAAGCCCCCATATAACTATTGACGGGTGGTTTCTGTCGCGCTTAACGAGGGTTAAAAGGTCGTGAGAGTACAATTCTTCGGTTCTTTCCCCGTTGCGCTGTAACCAACACGAAACGGGCTCTTCGTACACCATAAGCCCCAACTCGTCGGCTAAATTAAGCTGAGCTTTCGTCGCCGCGCCCGCAATAAATCTGACGGCGTTAAACCCCACAGCTTTCGCTTTTGCAAGGTCCTTTAAAAGATAGCCTTCTTCATCGAGTAAGTTGTGGCATGAGCGCGGGATAAAATTCCCCGTGTGCGTGCATTTTAAAAACACCTTTTTGCCGTTTAGATAAAACAGCCCGTCGCTTCCGACTTTAAACGTTCTGAACCCCGTTTTTTCAATTACGCGGTGGGTTTTGCCGTCTGCGGTAAGCTTTGCGTGCACTTCGTAAAGCGCAGGGTTTACGATATCCCAAAGTTCGATAAAGTCCGCGTATAGTTTGATTTTGACCGTAGTTTTGCCGCAAGGCGCGGTAAAACTTTCCCGCTTTTCGTCTATTTCGTCGCGCGCGGGGTTGAATAAATTAAGAGTGATATCCGCTTGTTTTTCGCTCTCGCTAAGGTTTAAAACGGTAACTTCCGCGGCGACGGTTTTATCGGTGGGGTTTGCGAAAATATACAAGTCTTCGATAAAAACTTCGGGCAGAATTTTAACGCAAACTTCGCCCGATAGTCCCGACTCGTTGTAGTTAGAGCCGGGCGTCAAACCCGTTTTAAGTTCGTTTCTGTGCGGAATTTCGGCAAAGGTAAACCCGTCCAAAGGCTCGTTTTCGACATACGGTTTCGAGATTTTAACCGCAAGGCGGTTGGTCTTTTTAATATAGGGCGTAGCGTTAAAATAAAAGGGGTCTTCGCGCCCGGCGTGGCTGCCTAAATACTTGCCGTTTAAATAAACTTCGGCGTAAAAATCGGCGGAATCGAAACGTAATAAAGCCGCCTCGCCGCGTGCGGGCAAACTTTCAAGGGTAAAAGTCGTCTGCCACAAACTCGTACCGACGAAGTTTTTTATGTATTGATGTGCAAACGCAGGCGCTTTGCATTTAATTTTGCCGCGCGTTTTAAAATCGCTTATTTCGGCGGATACGTCCGCTGCGCCGTTTAAACTCTTTAAAAACCAGTCGCTTAATAATTTTATTTTCATACGCATATCATATCAAATATGGCTCGCGGTTTCAATAGCGAAGCCGCATTTTGCAAAAAAACGGCGCAATTTGAAAGTTTTACAACGTTTTTGTTTTTGCCGCCCGCCAAAAACCCGATAACGCTTTACATTTTTTTAGATTTACGCTACAATAATTTCAATTAAAATTAGGAGGCTTATTATGAATTTAAAGCAAATGTTAGTTAAATACTTAGCCGAAAACGCGAAGTATACGGTAAACCAGCTCGCCTCCATGACGGGCGCGGACGAGAGTGCCGTTGCCGCGGCAATAAAAGAACTTGAAGACGACCGCGTTATTTTAAAATACGCCGCCGTTATAAACGAAAGCGAATCTAGCGGCGTCGACGCGCTTATCGAAGTAAAAGTCACCCCGCAAAAACTCAAAGGCTTTGACGCGCTTGCGGAAGAGCTTTCGGCGTTTACGGAAGTAAAGTCGCTGTATCTTATGAGCGGCGGGTTCGATTTAGCCGTCATGATTCACGGCGACGGGCTTAGCGAGATTGCGAGGTTCGTGAGTGAAAAACTGTCGCTTATCGACGGGGTTACGGGGGTTGCCACCCACTTTATTTTAAAGAAGTATAAAATCGAAGGTCAATCGACCGTTCCACCCCGCGGCGAAGGCAGGCAGCTTGTTTTATGAGAAATTTTATATCAGATAAGGCTCAACGCTTAAAGCCGAGCGGCATAAGAAAGTTTTTCGACTTGTGCCAGGGCTCGCACGATATCATATCTTTGGGCGTGGGGGAGCCGGACTTCGTCACCCCGTGGCAGATAAGCGAAGCGGGGATACGCACCA
>CAKQMM010000045.1 GCA_934254755.1 uncultured Clostridia bacterium | reverse complement strand
ACGGTCACGCCGAATGGCTTGTCGATTACGCGCCCTGCACGCTTAAAGTCGTAGGATACGACAAAGACGGCAAAATACTCGCAACTGACGAAAAAATCACGAGCGGTAAAGGCGAAAAATTAGCGTTTACGCTTGAAACGCCCGACGCAACCGCCAACGGAAAAGACGTTGCGATATTCAGTTGCTACGTCGTTGACGATAAAGGTTTGCCCGTATACGACGCCTGCCCCACCGTTTATTTTACGGCAAGCGGCTCGGGAAGAGTTCTCGCGACGGGGTCTGACGTCAGTGACCACTCGAGCGTTTTTCTACCCGTCCGCCGCATGCGCGAAGGTAGAATCGGCGTAGCGGTAAAACTATCCGATAAGCACGGAAAATGCACCCTTATCGCGAAAGCCGACAGACTTAAATCGGGCGTAATTACCGTTGAATTTTAAAAACATTGAGCCTTAATATTAAATTTGCGGAGCGATAAGTTCGCTCCGCTTTAATTTTACATCGCTTTATGAGTCAAAAATTCGCGCCATATAAAATTTATTTTTAAATAGTGCACTTTTTTGTCAACATTTATCGGGTATAATCGGTACGAATAATTAAATAAAGGTGGTTTTATGATTTATTTAGCAGTTATTTTATGTGCGGCAACACTCGTTTTAAGCATCGCAACGCTCATAGGCGTTAAAAAAAGCAAGAGCGTAAGCGAAATAAGCAAGCAAGATAAAGACGAAATTACGGGTTCGTTTTCGTCAAGCGTTAAAATTATTGCCGACGCGCTTGAAACCTCGAACAAAAAGTCGGGCGAAAACGTAATTTTAAGGCTTGAAAACATGGACAGGCAAATCGCCCGCAACGGCGAACTTACCGCAAGCGCGCTTGAAAAAACCGAGCGCAGTCAGCTTGAAAAACTCGAAAATATCCGCTTGACCCTTGAACGCAACGTTTTGAAAATGCAGGAAGGCAACGAGAAAAAACTATCCGAAATCAAACAAACGGTTGATGAAAAACTAACCGAAACGCTGAACAACAGGTTTAAAGAATCGTTTAAATATTTGACCGACGAGCTTGAAAAAGTCACTAAAACCGTCGGAGAGATGCAAAGCATATCAAAAGACGTCGGGAGTTTGACGAAGGTTCTTTCAAACGTAAAAACCACGGGTATTTTCGGCGAAATTCGCTTAGGCTCGATTATAGAACAAATTTTGCCGCCCGAACAATACCTTAAAAACGTAGTCACCAACAAACAAAGCAAAGACCCCGTTGAGTTTGCCATTAAAATGCCAGGAAGAAGCGACGGCGAAGTTTTGTTGCCGATAGACAGCAAGTTCCCCTACACCGTTTACACCGACATGCAAAACGCTTACGAAAAAAACGATTTTGCCGCGTACGAAGAACGCCGCAAAGAGCTTGTGCAACGCATTAAGGGTATGGCAAAAGATATCAAAGAAAAGTATATCTGCCCGCCCGACACAACAAATTTCGCCGTTATGTTTTTACCCGTGGAAAGCCTTTATGCGGAAGTCGTTAAGCAAGGACTTGTGGAAGAGTTGCAAGCAAAATTTTCAGTAACCGTAGCGGGCCCCACCACGATGGCTGCACTTTTAAACAGTTTGCAAATGGGCTTCCAAACCCTGTCAATACAGAAAAAATCAAACGAAGTGTGGCGCGTTTTAAACGCCGTCAAAGGCGAGTTTGAAAAGTTTAACGAAATTTTAGTGCAAATTCAAACCCGCCTTAACGTTACGAGCGGAGATTTAGATAAGCTTATAGGAGTAAGAACGCGCGCCATAAACCGCAGCCTTAAAGAAGTTTCAACTTCCGCAGGCGCAATAGGCTTTGAGCCGCTAAACACCTCCGCAATAAGCGCGGAAGACGAAAATATTTAAAATTGTTTATATTAAAAAAGCCGCATTACACGCGGCTTTTTGGTTTAGCTGATTATATTTAACTTGCCGTACCGCAAGCTTAATTTTATTGAAAGAAAAGACGATAGGAGGAACTATGAGCTCTGAATTAAATTTTTTGGTTAAAAAAGCGGTTTTGGCAAGGCAAACGCCCGAAACTGTACTTGCCGTACGGCGAGCAACAACTTAATCTAAGTGAAAGACGACAGGAGGAACAATTGGTTATGAATTAGCGGTTTGCGGAATTAGTGTTGTTTTAGGCGAGGCAATTACCCGAAGCCGTACTTGCCGTACGGCAAGCGATAATTAACAAAGCATAAAGCGACAATAAACCGCAAACCGCAATGAGATAACCAATTGTGACGACAAAATAAAAAAACAACACGGATACTTCACGTGCTGCCCTTTTATAATGGAGCGGGAAACGGGACTCGGACCCGCGACAACTGCCTTGGCAAGGCAGTGCTCTACCAACTGAGCTACTCCCGCAGAAATGGTGGGAATTATAGGGCTCGAACCTATGACCCTCTGCTTGTAAGGCAGATGCTCTCCCAGCTGAGCTAAACTCCCATAACTTAGTGCTTTATAAATATACCAAAATTTTCGACGAATTGCAAGCAATTTTAACGCGATTTTTTAATATATTTCAATTTTTTTTAAAATTCGCGCCGACGTAAAAAATAAATAAATTCAAAAAAGCCGCATTATTTAAAAAAACGGCTTTTCAGTTTAACGTAACGTTTTTAAGTTCTTCAAATTTTTCAACGGCAACACGGCGCAAAGCGGGGATATTTGCGGGGTCGGAAAAAGCTTCGTCGCTCAATTTTTTTGCCAAAAATATAGATTGCGCCTCGTATTTAAGCGCGCCAAGGCTCCCTATAAATTTGCCGGACTGGCGTTCGCCGAGAAGGTCGCCTCCTCCGCGCATATCGAAGTCGATTTCACTGATTTTAAAGCCGTCCGAAATAGTAGTTAGAGCCTTTAAACGCGGTTCTGCGCTACCGCTTAAATTCTTTGCAGTCAAAAAGCAGTAACTTTGATACTCGCCGCGCCCTACCCTGCCGCGGAGTTGGTGAAGCGCGGAAAGCCCGAAACGCTCGGCGTTCATTATAACCATAACGGAGGCGTTGGGAACGTCTACGCCGACCTCGATAACGGTGGTCGAAACGAGCGCGTCGTAGTCGCCGCGTTTAAATTCAAGCATAATGCGCGTTTTTTCGGCGTCCTTCATTTTGCCATGCAAAAGCGCGAATCTGACGCCCGTAAGCCGTTCCGTTAAGTCGTTATAAAGTTCGGTTACGCTCATAACCTCGCCCTCTTCGTCGCCTTCGATTTTCGGACAGACGAAATACGCCTGCCTACCGTTACAAATTTCATTTTTAACGAAGTTAAGCATGCCGTCGTACTTATTTTCGGGCACTAATCGGGTCATTATCTCTAAGCGCGATTTAGGTTTATCTAAAATCGTGGATATATCTAAGTCGCCGTAAAAAATCAGCGAAAGGGTGCGCGGAATCGGCGTTGCGGACATAACGAGAACGTCTACCCCGCTACCCTTATCGGTCACTTTACTGCGCTGGGCAACGCCGAAACGCTGCTGCTCGTCGCAAACAAAAAGCGAAAGGCAAGAAAAATTTACGTCAGGCTCAATAAGCGCATGCGTGCCGACTGCGATGAGCGGCTCTTCGGACGCGATGATTTTTTTAATTTCCGTCTTTTCTTTTTTTGTGACCGATCCCGACAAAAACACCGTTTTTACTTCGGGAATGTATTTTTTAATTATCTCATAATTTTGGGTCGCCAAAACCTCGGTCGGAGCCATAACGGCAACTTGTTTTCCGCTTTTAACGGCTATATACATCGCAACCAGCGCAACCGCCGTTTTACCGCTGCCAACGTCGCCCTGCAAAAGCCTGTTCATAACCGTATCGCCGAACATATCTTTGTATATATCGTTGACGGCGTTCTTTTGCCCGTCGGTAAACTCGAACGGGAAGCGAGAAGTAAAATTTTTGATATCGCTAAGCGAACAATTATAGCGCATTAAGCGGGCAAGCTTTTTGTCGCCTTTTAAGATTTTAAAAGCCGAAATAAGCGAAAAATACTCTTCGACGGCTATCCTGTCGGAAGCCACCTTAACGGTTCTTAATGACGAGGGGTTATGCACGTCATAGTAGGCTTTTTTAAGCGGATAAAGAGAATATTTAATCGCTAAATTTTCGGGAATTTTGCTTGTTTTATCTACGATTTTAAGCGCAGATAAGCAAGCTGACCGAACAACCGATTGCGGAATAGTTCCTTTAATTTTATAAACGGGCACTAAGCCTTTTAAACGATAATTTTTATCCTTTTCTTCAAAAGTCGGGTTCGTTATGGTGAAAGAGCCGTACTCGTTTTTAAGCCTGCCGTAAAAGACGTATTCCTCGCCTGCTTTAAGGCGTTTTAAAACGTAGGGTTGGTTAAACCAGATTGCCGTGAAAGGCTCGTCGCCGCTCAAGCAATGAACGCGCACGTAACTGACGCGCGCGCGCCCGCTGAACGGAACGGTTATAACCCTGCCGACGGTTAAAACCATAGTGTTGTTATCGGCGTCTTTAAGCGGCGTGATTTTAGTTAAATCGAGATAATCGCGCGGGAAAAATTCGGGCAAATCTTCAACGCGATTTATTCCCGTTTTTTTAAGTTCCGCTATTCTTTTGTCGCTGATGCCTTTAATTACTTTTAAGTCCATATTCAAAAAAAAGAGAAACAATTAAGTTTCTCTTTCCGTCATTATTTTTTATTCGAGCGATACGATAAAGTAGTAAACCGCCTGACCGCCGTTAAACAGTTCAACGTCCAAATCTTCAAAATGCTGTTGAACGAAGTCGCGCACTTCTTCGGCGTCGCTTTCAGAAATGTCGCTACCGTAGTAAAGATTGATTACGCTGTGCGATTTTTCTTTAAGAGCCTTGATAAGTTCGACTGCACACTCTTTAATGCTTGCGGCTTTAGCGAGAATTTTTTTATCGTCAAGCCCGATTATATCGCCTTTTTTAAGGCTGAAATCGTCAACTTTGGTGTTCCTTACGGCGTAAGTTATCTGCCCGGCGACGACGTTATCGGTCGCGTGAAGCATTTCAATTTTATTAACTTCCGCGCTTTCATCGGGGTTGAACGCGAGCGCGGCGGCAATGCCTTGCGGAACGTTTTTGGTGGGGATAACGTGAATGGTCTTGCCCTCAATGAGCTGTTTACTCTGTTCGGCAGCCAAAATTATGTTTTTGTTGTTCGGGAAAACGAAGATATTTTCAGCGTTTATCTTACAAATTGCGTTTGCAATGTCGGATGCGGACGGGTTCATGGTCTGCCCGCCTTCAATGACTTGATCGACGCTGATATCTTTGAAAATCGCCGCCATGCCCTCGCCGGAACAAATGGAAAGCATGCCGAGTTCTTTCTTTTCGGACTCGTACTTTTTAATAAGCGCGCGGTTTTCTTCGAGCATGTTCTCGATTTTAACGTTATCTATCTCGCCAAGCTCTAACGCGCGGGTTAAAGCGCGCCCCGGATTGTTGGTGTGAACGTGAACTTTGACGAATTCTAGGTCGCCGATGACCAAAACGCAGTCGCCGATGCTCATTAAATACTCTTTAAGCCTGTCTATATCGGCAAGAGTGGTCTTCTTTTTTAAGTTAATAACGAAAAACTCGGTACAATATCCGAATTCGATAGTGCCTAAATTCAATATGTCGGCGTGCTCTAAATTAGACGTTTCGACGGGTTTTTGCGGCTCCTTTTCTTCAGCCGCTTCCTCGACTTCTTCGCCTAAAATCGCCTTTTGCATGCCCTTATAAATGGTTATAAGCCCTTTGCCGCCGCTATCGACGACGCCCGCTTTTTTAAGGACCGGCAAAAGTTCCGGCGTTTTGTTAAGCGCAACTTCGCCCGCCGCGATAATTTCCTCAAAAAACGGCGCAAATTCTTTGTTTTTTGACGCCAAAGCGCATTCGCTTATACTGCGGGAAACGGTTAAAATGGTCCCTTCCTTAGGCTTCGAGACGGCGGAATACGCAACGTCCGTCGCGCACTTTAAGGCTTTGGCAAAAGTCTTAACGTCGCACTCGCCCGAATTTTTAAGTTCGGAGCAAAGCCCGCGGAAAATTTGCGAAGATATAACGCCGCTGTTGCCGCGCGCGCCCCTTAACGCCCCGCGCGAAACGCTTTCGGCAATTTCGGTCAAAGAGTTAGAAGTGCAATTTTTGAGTTCTTTAACTGCTGATTTTATGGTTAAAGACATATTCGTGCCCGTATCTCCGTCGGGGACGGGGAAAACGTTCAACGAGTCGATAAGTTCCCTATTATTACTTAAAAGCCTGGACGCATTGATAACCATCTTTGCGAACATGGCGCCGTTTATTGATTTCATTATAAAAAATAAGCGTTAAAGTTTCACGCCGGTGATGTTTACGTTGACCGTATCGACTATCATACCCGTGAATTTTTCAACTTGATATTTAATAGCCGCTTTCAACGAATCGGCAACGGCGGATATAGACACGCCGAATTTTATAACCACGTACACGTCGATATAAATTCTGTCTCCGCCCGAAACGACTTTAACGCCTTTTGCTCCGTTATCTTTTTTGAATAAATCTTTAAGGCTGTCGCTTAACTTGCGGGAAACCATTTCAACTATCCCGTAACACTCAATAGACGTATGCGCCGCGACTTTTGCTATCGCTTCGTCGGATATAGATATTTTACCGTACGCATTGCTCGTTTTGACTGCCATAAACGACTCCTTTCTTATTTTATATTCATTTTACAATAATTGAAAACATTTTGCAACAATTTTTGTTTTGTTTTAGCTATTTTTATTCTGCGCCGAGATAATTTTGACTTTTTTTAAATTAAATTATACAAAACGACAAAAATCGGTTGCATTTTCGCTTAAATAGTGATATATTTAATAGGCTGATTTTTGAAATGCGAATATTTCGGAGGTGTTAATATGTCTAAAGTTTGCAGCGTATGCGGTAAAGGTAAATTATCCGGCAATAAGGTAAGCCACAGTAACCGTAAAACTCCGCGTCTTTATAATGCGAACGTTCAAAAAGTTAGAGTCGTGAACGACGGCGTCGTTTCGTCTGAATACGTTTGCGCGCGTTGCCTTAAAAGCAATAAAGTTGAAAGAGTTTAATCTTCAATAGACCGCTTTTTTAAAGTGGTCTTTTGTTTTCCTAAAAATTACTTTTTTATGCCGCGTTTTAACGCGAATTACTCTCGCTTTTATCTGCATTGTTCCGCTTTTATCGGCGCGGCAAAATGTTTTTACGCTTATTTTGGGGTTTAGTTATGCTGAAAGATTTTGAGAAGGTCCTTATTGACGAAGAAACGTTACAAAAAAGAATTAAAGAGCTTGCGGGTGAGATAAGCCGCGACTATGAAGGCAAAAATCCGCTTTTTATCGGAATTTTAAAAGGGAGCGTGTTTTTTATAACCGACCTTTTAAGATATTTGAGCGTGCCTGCGCAAATGGATTTTATGGCTGTTTCGAGCTACGGCGCGGGGACTAAGTCTTCGGGCGAAGTTAAAGTTTTAAAAGACCTTAACGCGCCGATTGCGGGGAAAGACGTTATCATCGTCGAAGATATAGTAGATTCGGGCAATACCCTATCTTACTTAAAGCGTTTGCTTATTTCGCGCAAACCCGCCTCGGTTAAAATTTGCACGCTTTTAGAT
>CAKQMM010000044.1 GCA_934254755.1 uncultured Clostridia bacterium | reverse complement strand
AGCTTAAACGGCACTTTCGACGATAAAATTTTGGTTAAAGACGGCTTTTATAAACCCGCGGACGGCGTCGGCGAAGTTTACGTCAGATTCGAAGCGAAAGCGCTCGTCGGCACGACCGAAGAGTATTTTGCAAAGAGCGAAGTTTATAAAGTCAGCGTGCTTGACCCTGAAACTTTTGCCGACCTTATGATTAAAGACGGGGTTGACGTGGACTTCAGGCAAGTCAACAAATACGCGAGCAATAAAGAGGCGTTTTTCCGCCCGATCGCGAAGGGCGCGACGATGCAATACGTCAACGCCGTCACCGGTAAAGCGTTTTCAATAAAATTAAACGCCGCGGCAAAATCGCAAAAATTTAAAGAAATATCGATAAAACTCGTCGATACGGTTGATGCGAGCGAGACGGTCACTTTCGTGATAACTCCGAATAACGAAAAATATTCGAATATATCTACGGGCTTCGATACGGGCAAGATAAACGGCGTTTTGTACGGGATTGACTACGATTCGAGCGTTCACTTCAAATTATCCGCAAATTCCGTTTACGACGCTGAAAACCACTTGATAACTCCTATAACTCGTTTCGACAACGGCAAAGAGTTTAATGGTTTTACGAGCGGAAGATGCTATATGAACGTTACGTTTGACGACTTCGAGGTCGCTGACGGCGAATATCCCGAACTCCGCATAACCGACTTCATATCCCTTCCCGCGTTCACCGAACGCAATCCGAGGTTGTACGACAATATCGCACCCATTATCTCGCTTGACGAGCATATCGCGCTTTATCACCCGTGCTTTAGCGACGCGGTTATCCCCTCCGCCAAAGCCGACGATATGGTAAGCCCCGAGTGCGAAGTTTTCGTCACGGTGCAAAACCCCGCGGGCGCGTACGTTTTAGGTAGCGAAAAAGAGGGCGTTTCGGCAACGAAAGCGCACACCGTCAGCCTTACCGAGTACGGCAATTATAAAGTAACCTATTCGAGTAAGGACGAAGCGGGCAAGCGCACGCAAATACAGTATATTATAAAATCGACCGACAACGTCGACCCCGTTTTGGAAATAAACGGACAGATAAAGACGAAAGCGAAAGTCGGCGACGAACTTTATATACCCGACTATAAGGTAAGCGATAACGTTACCGCGGTTGAAAATATCCGTTCTTACGTTTATCTCGAAACCCCTAACTACGGGCTTAAAACGGTAAGCGTTTCGGGCATAAAATTTTCGTACAAATTCAAAGCGGCGGGTAAATATACTCTCGCGTTTTACGCGCAGGACGGTTCCGGGAACTACGTTATCAAACAGTTCACCATAACCGTAACCGAGTAAGGAGAAATATATGAAAAATTTAACTAAAAAAATAACGGGTTTAATTCTTTCGTGTTCGTTCGCCGTTTCCCTTACCGCGTGCAGCGTAGAAACGGATTTTAAGGGCGATAAAGATAAGGACAGCACGGGTTACACAGAGCCCGTAAACAGTTCTAAGCTTTATTATCTTAACGAACTCAACGACTTGGACGGCTATTTAAACGAAAAAAACGCCAAACTTAAAGAAGAAGTTTCCGACAGTACTACGTATTTATACGATAAGGATAAAACTCCTCAAACCGACTATAAAATCGTTTACGCTACCGACGATTTTTCGTCCGTCACCTCTTATCAGGCGGCAAAAGAAATTGCTTTCTTTATGAAAGACGCCACGGGCATTGTTTTCCCCATCGTTCCCGATACCGAAATATCATACGACGGCGAAAACGGCTCGTACGAATTTTCGGGCAAGTATATTTCTATCGGCGACACCAAAATTTTTGAATCGACCGATATAAAAGACGACGAAAATTACACCGAAAGTTACTTAGGGCTTGACGGTTATATCATCAAAACCATCGGCAACACCGTAGTTATTAACGCCGTCGGCAACAACGGCAAACTTTACGGCGCGTACGGCTTTTTAAGAAGAAACATGAACTATCGCTTTTTCGGCGAAAATTGCTGGAAAATCGATAGCGACGACAAAAAACTTCTTAAAAACATGGACGTAGTCGATATTCCCGATTTTCAGAGCAGATATTTGGACGAATACAAATATCAGTCGGATAAAACCACGCAGTTCAGGTTCCGCGAACACGGCAGCCAGGGTTCGAGCGGCGTTTTAGGCATGGAGGGCGGCGGCTGGTCGCTCGGCGACGAATCGCTTTGCTATCAACTTTTGTTGCAGACGAAGTATATCGAACTCGGGCACGGCGAATGGTACACCGGAACGGGCTCTTATAACGACGGGCAAATGTGCATCTCAAAAGTGCTTAAAAACGATTACACTTACGATACAGATTTCGGTTCGGGCGAATATTATAAATTTAACGACGAAAGCGGCGTTTTGAGTTACTTCCGCGCGGAAAACTTTAAAATGACGAGCGACTTATTCACCGACGCGATTTTTGCGTCGAGCGTTAAACCCGCAAGTTACGAGCAATATCTTATCGGCTACGATTCCGAAATAGTTACCGCCGCAACGCAAATAAGCGGCGCGCCCGCGGACTTTAACGCCGAATATTACGTTTTAAACGACTTTACACTCGTTAAAATGTCCGACTATACGACGGGCGAAAGAATCGCGGACGGCGAAACGCCTATAACCGTCAAGTTCGAGGAGGGCAAGTTTGTATATAAATTAAACGACGGCAGGCTTTTGCCGATAAACGAAGTCTTGCTTGCAAAACTCGTTGAGGCAAACGCTATAACGGCTTATAAACTCGACTGTAAAGAGTTCGGCAGTTCCACCGCGTTTTACAAGAACAAATATAACGGCAAGCTTATGCCGGTAAGCGATTACGTCGTGCCCGAAAACGAAGAGGACGACGTGAGAAAAACCGTTGACAGTATTCGTCCGCTTGACGAAATGTTCAAAAACCTTATAAACGATTACGTTTTAAAGGATAAAAACGCCCGCATATTCATGCTCGGCATAAACGACAACCCCAACTTTTTCTGCCGTTGCGACGATTGTAGAGAAATGACGGCGAAAACGGCGTATTCGGGTCAACTCGTGCTCCTTGCAAAGGAACTTTTAAAGCGTATCTACGCTTGGCAGGACGGACTTCAAGACGGCGACTTCAATAAGACGCGCGATATAAAAATCGCATTCTTTGCATACCAGCACTGCATAAGCGCGCCCGCTACTTACGACAGCGCGACCGACACTTTCACCCGCATGCGTTACGATTACGACGGCGACGGTGACGACGACGATTTAAAGTGCGGCGACGATATAATTATTCGTATCGCGCCCATTCAGTCGGTTTATATGCGCACCCACTTTGAAGAAGACGTAAACGGCGGCACCGTTTCCACCTTCCGCGGTTGGAAAGAAGTTGCTTCTCACTTCGCAATCTGGGACTACGGCACGAGTTTTGACGACTATCTGCCGCCTTTCCCCGATTTCGGCACGATGCAGGATAACTTCAAGTTCTATAAGTTCTACGGCGTGACCGAAATTTTGACCCAGCTCCCCGCGCACACGGCTGGTACGGCGTTTTATGACCTTAAAATGTTCTTGCGTTCCGAACTTATGTGGAACGTAGACCTTAACGTCGAGGAACTTATAAAAGACTTCTTTATGAACTATTACGGGGCGGCGGCGTTCGACGATATGTGGGCGTACTTCACCTACATTCGCTACTACATGCAGGCGGCGGACACCCGCTATATTCCCGATAACAGCGAAAGAATAGTCGGCTTTATCAACGACGACGGCGAAAAGGTTGAATATCACGGCAGCATTTATAACGTTTTCACGAATAAAAAGTGGTTCTCTTACGCGACCACTATGAAGCTTCGCGGCTTCTTCGACGCCGCGGCGTTAAAACTCGACGAAGTAAAAGATACCGACCCCGACTATGAACTTCACTACAACAACGTGCAGGTCGAGTCGCTGTTTCCAAGGTACCTTGAACTTAAACTTTATAGCGACGTGTACTCGTCTTCTAAGCGCAGCGTTTTAATCGACGAGTTCGAGCGTTACGCCGATATCGGCAGGCTCACTCAGTTCGACCACGCCGGCAAAAACGGCAAAATGCAAGTAGCCGAGTTTATCGCAAACTTGCGCGCGCTTCTGTAGTAGCCGCCCGTTAAATTGCTCACACATCTCTCATTTTCCTCATAAACGCCCGCGGCATTATTTGCCGCGGGTCGTTTTAATACGTAAAAAATGCGGCGACCAAAACGGTCGCCGCTTTCAAAAACAATAAATTATAATTTTATTTTCTGTTTTTCGCCCATTCTTTCATTCTTAAATCTTTCGACAAAATCTTTTTGCGGAGCCTTATAGACTTCGGGGTGATTTCCAAAAGTTCGTCGTCGGCGATAAAGTCCATACATTGCTCTAAGCTCATAATCGTCGGGGGGATGAGTTTAAGAGCGTCGTCGCTGCCGCTCGCACGGCTGTTGGTCAAATGCTTTTGTTTGCACACGTTCACGACCAAATCGTCTTCACGGCTGTTTACGCCCACAATCATGCCCTCGTAAACGTTAAGACCGGGGCCGACGAAAAGGGTGGTGCGCTCCTGCGCGTTAAATAAGCCGTATTGCGTGGTAACGCCCGCCTCGAAGCAAACCAAACTTCCGCGCTTTCTTTCTTGAATGTCGCCTTTATATTCTTCATAACCGGTAAACACCGAAGCCATCGTGCCGAAGCCTTTCGTATCGGTCAGAAGCTCGTTGCGGTAACCTATTAAACAGCGGGAGGGAATTTTAAAGGTAAGCTTCGTGTCGCCCGCGTCGTTCACCGTGTCCATAGAGATAAGTTCGCCTTTGCGCTCGCCTATCTTGCTCATAACCGCGCCGACGTATTCTTGCGGAACTTCTATAACGAGTTCTTCGTACGGTTCGTAAGTTTTGCCGTTAATCTCTTTAAAAATAACTTTCGGACGGGAAACCTGGAATTCGTAACCTTCGCGGCGCATCTCTTCAATCAAAATGGAAAGGTGCAATTCGCCTCTGCCGAAAACTTTAAACGTGTCCGCGCTGTCTGTTTCTTCAACGCGCATCGAAACGTTCGTTTCAATCTCTTTAAACAGCCTTGCGCGAAGGTGGCGCGAGGTAACGAACTTACCTTCTTTACCCGCAAAAGGCGAGTTGTTGACCATAAACATCATTGAAATGGTCGGCTCGTCAATTGCGACGAATGGCAGTTGTTCGACGACGTCCGTCGAGCAAACCGTTTCGCCTATGCTTATTTTTTCAATGCCCGAAATAGCTACTATATCGCCTACGTATCCGTCGGTAACTTCAACCCTTTTAAGCCCTTCAAACTGATAAAGTTTGCCGATTTTAGAGTTGTAAGTGGTGCCGTCGGTCGCGCATACGGTCACGTTTTGCGCGTCGTAAATTTTGCCGCGGACGATTCTGCCGACCGCGATGCGCCCTACGTATTCGTCGTAGTCGATATTGCAAACTATCGCTTGAAGGGGTCCGTTAAAATCACCCGTCGGGGCAGGAACTTCTTTTATAATAGTGTCGAGAAGGGGCGACATATCCTTTTCTTCGCCGTCAAGCTCGGTTTTTGCCCAACCGAGTTTTGCGGAAGCGTAAACGGTTTTAAAGTCGAGTTGGTCGTCGTTCGCGCCAAGGTCGATGAATAAACCGATAATGCTGTCCATAGTCTTGTCAAGGTCGCCGCCCTTGTCGATTTTGTTTACGACTACGACGGGCTTTTTGTTAAGGTTAAGCGCCTTTTTCAAAACGTAACGGGTTTGGGGCATGCAGCCTTCAACCGCGTCTACGAGCAGAATAACGCCGTCCACCATCGACAAAATGCGTTCGACTTCGCCGCCGAAGTCTGCGTGACCCGGCGTGTCGATAATGTTTATTTTCACGCCTTTATAATTTACGGCGGTGTTTTTCGCCAAAATGGTTATGCCTCTTTCGCGCTCCAAATCGTTACTGTCCATAACGCGCTCGGCAACCACTTCGTTTGAGCGGAAAATGCCGTTTTGCTTCAAAAGCGCGTCCACAAGCGTGGTTTTGCCGTGGTCTACGTGGGCAATTATAGCAACGTTTCTTATATCGTTTCTTACGTCCATAAATACTCCTATGTTTAACTTAAATATTTTAGTTTTTTTTGCGCCTTTTGTCAAACGTTTTACAATTCATATTAAAAAGTGTATAGTTATAAATATGAACAATTTTGAAGCTATTAAAATTTTATCCGACGGCAAGGCGAGCGCAGACTTGAACGTTTGCTTGATAGAGTGCTTAAAGTATGAAGATATCGAACTTTTTGACGTCGGCGCGGGCGCGGTTTGTTTTACCCTTAAAAACAGCGGGCTTTGCATGCTTGGCGGAAATTCCGAAAGTTTAATTGCCGACAATATCCCCTTAAACGTTAAAAATTATTTTACGCCCGACGAGCGCATCGCCGACATAATCAAAGCAAAAACAGGGCGGGGCGTAACCCCTTGCGTGCAGGTTATTTATAAGGCGGCGGATATAAAAATCCCCGACGGGGTAACTATAAAAAAACTGAGCGCGGATATTAAAACCGCCGAATTCGTCGCCGCGCGATACACTCTTCACTATTCGCCCGAAGAAGTTTTGCAGGTTTTAAAAAACCGCGTGATGCTCGGCGCGTACGTAAACGGCGAAATGGCGGGGTTTATCGGCATGCACGAAGAGCGAAGCGTAGGCATGCTCGAAGTATTTGTTGACTTCCGCCGTATGGGTTTAGGTACTCTTTTAATAAACGAAATGATTAAATATTTTGAAGAAAACGGCTTTAAACCTTTCTGCCACATAATCGCCACGAACGAAAAGTCTCTAAACCTACACAAAAAAATGGACTGCGATATGCAAAAAGGCTTCGTTTATTGGCTCTAAGCGACGTTTTTTTAGGTAAATTTTGCGCGGGTCTAAGCCGAATTGCCGTTTTTTTACGTAAATGTTTCATAAATTACGCTTAAATGCTTGTCAAACGGTTGTAAAAGTGATAAGATTTAACATATTTTTTTATATTTGCCGATGAAACGTACGGGAAACAGCCTTTAAGCGTAAAAGTTTAAGGCGACCGAAGAAGTAAAACTTTCAGGTGGGCTTTTGCCGTAAGACCGTATGTGTAGGCGCTTCCGGAGAAGCCTGAAAAGGTACCGAAGGGGCAATGCGTTTTTAACGCAAATCTCTCAGGTAAAAGGACGGTTGTAGTTCGTTTTTAGCGGTGTTATACCGTTTTTCTCCGTTTGCCGCGGCAAAAGGAGTTTTTTTATGTCCGAAATTTTTACAAGTTTCCCAAGCCTTAAAGGGCTGACGTTCATCGAAGGCGTTTTCGCCGTAATGAACTGGATTGACGGCAACATTTTGTGGGGCGTGCCGATGATATTGCTCATTATCGGGTGCGGCGTTCTTTTAACCGTCAAAACCCGTTGCATGCAGGTTAAAGACTTCGGTTACGCCCTTAAAATGACGATGGGCAACTCTATCCGCCAGATGCGCAAACTTCCCGTTAAAGATATCGACGGAAAAACGCACGTGACCGAAGATAAAACCGAAAAGCACAAAAACGCAATCTCTCCTTTCGAAGCGTTTTCGACCGCCGTATCGGGTACCGTCGGCACGGGTAATATCGTCGGCGTTACCACCGCCATTTTAAGCGGCGGACCGGGCGCGGTGTTCTGGATGTGGGTTTCCGCGTTCTTCGGAATGGTCACTAAGTACGCCGAAATAACTCTCGGCATGTTTTTCAGAAAGAGGGATGAAAGCGGCGAATTTATCGGCGGACCTATGTTTTATATCGAA
>CAKQMM010000043.1 GCA_934254755.1 uncultured Clostridia bacterium | reverse complement strand
GTAGGCCCCGTCAAAACTTTAAGCCCCGTGTATGTTTTAGTAAGTTCGTTTAAGTACCTGTCTTTACTGCCGCCGCCCACGATGTTGAGAGACGTGAACTTCACCCCGACGATTTCTTCCGTCTTTTTAACGGTGTCGGCGTAAAGCGACGCCAAACTGTTGTAAACGACGTTCATAACCTCGCCAACCGTTTCGGGTACGCGGTCGCCCTTTTCGCGGGCGTAACTTTTAACCGCTTCTATCATACTGTCGGGCGCTAAAAAGCGTTTGTCGTTCAAATCAACCACAGTTTTTATATCGCTTGCGGCGATTGCCAGGTTCATTAAATCTTCATAGCCGTACTTGTCGTTAAGCTCTTTTTTAATGTTTTGTATCGTCCACATACCGGTTATGTTCTTTAAAAAGCGGATGGTGTCGTTATAACCGCCCTCGTTCGTCATATTGAACAAAAGAGCCTTTTCGTTCGTTATAGGCTGTTTTAATTCGGTGCCGAGAAGCGACCACGTGCCGCTCGAAATATAAAGCGGGGTATCGTCGAGCGACGGGACAGCCATAACCGCGCTTGCGGTGTCGTGCTCGGCAACGACGACGACGTTTGCGTCAAACCCCACGTAATTTTTAACTTCTTCGGTAAACCTGCCTAAAATATGACCGGGTTTAACGATTTTTGAGAATATTTTTTCGGGTATGCCGAGAGCGGTTAATACGCTCTTATCCCAGTCGCGCGTTTCGGCGTTTAATAGGGCGGTTGTAGACGCGTCGGAATACTCGTTCGCCATAGCGCCCGTTAAATAATAGTTCATAAGGTCGGGAACCATTAAAAACTTTTCGGCTTTTTGAAGTTTGCCCGAAAGCTTATCGGCGTAAAGCTGATAAACGGTGTTGAAAGTGCATTTTTGTATGCCCGTTTTTGCGTAAAGCTCTTTAAACGGCAAAATTTCTTCCGTTTTTTCGGGTATGCCGTCGGTGCGGCTGTCGCGATACGAATAAACGTCGCCCAAAACCGCGCCGTTTTCGTCTAAAAGCGCGTAGTCCACGCCCCACGTGTCTATGCCGACAGAATACGGGGTCACGCCTAACTTAGCGCACTCTTTGAGCCCGTTTAAAATGTCGGCGTATAGTTTTTTAACGTTCCAAACGAGCGCGCCGCCGCTTCTTTCCGCCCCGTTTTTAAAGCGGTAAATTTCTTTCAGTTCGACTTTGCCGCCCTCAACCTTGGCAAGGATATGCCTGCCGCTCGACGCGCCTATATCTATCGCAAGATAATACATTAAATTCTCCTTATAAGCAACTTTGAAAAGCGCACTTATAATATTATATATACACTTATTTTACCACTGTTTTTAATATATTTCTATATCAAATATGCAAAATATTGTAATTTTTTTGCAATCGGTTGACATAGCGGAGAATTTGTTTTACAGTTGAATAAAAGTAATAGTAAATCGGGTTTAAAATTTATAAAGACCCGCCATTAGGGGCTACATACTATGCACCAAAGAATTTTATACACCGGCAAAACGCCGACCGAACTTATTTACGTATCGAAAACCAACCTTGAAAAAGACTTCGTGCCGGTAATGCACTCACATTTAAACACCGAAATTCTGTTCGTCACCGAAGGGAGCGGATATCTTATCGGCAACGACAAAAAATATCGCTTAAATAAGGGCGACGGGGTCGTTATAAGGGGCAGCGTTACGCACCGCGAAGAGCGCGACGAGAACAGAAACATGGAGTTTTACGCCGTCGGCGTGAGCGACTTCGGGTTTAGCGGCAGCGACGACGGAATTAAGGCGTTTACGGCTTTCGTATCCGACTCTAAAACGCTGGCGGTTTTGTTCAGCGCGCTTATGGATGAAATGAAGCGAGCCGCCCCGCTTTGGGAAACGGTCGCGGCTTCGTACGTGAGCGTTATAACCGCGCTTGCGTCAAGATATACGGGGGCACAAAAGGGCGTTAAAGAAGTTTACGGCACGGGGCTAACCGCTTGCGCAAAGCGAATTATCGAGAGCAAATTTTATTCGTCCGTCAAGGCGGAAGACGTCGCCGCCGTTCTATCCGTTTCTTACTCTACCCTTATACACACTTTTAAGCGGGAAACGGGCATGACGATAACCGATTATAAAACTTTGTGCCGCATAAACGAAGCAAAGTCGCTTTTAACGCTGACGGACATGAGCATTAACCAAATCGCTTTGAACGTGGGCTTCGGCACGAACACTTATTTCACCAAAACTTTCCGCGAAAACGTCGGCTTAACCCCCAAACAATATCGCGACAAAGCGGAAACGAATAAAGGGTAATTGCGTAAGCAGTTAAGCGCGGGCGGGTTTTAGCGCAATAACGTAGGGGAGGGGCTTCTAATTCCGCTTTAAGCGGATAACGCTTATATAAAATCAGCCAATCCCCGGTCAATGCATAGCCCGCTTTGGCGTGAGAGCCAAGGAGCATTACCCCTACTATTCACTACCCACTACCCGCTAATCACTGATTCAAAACAAAAAAGCCGTTACCCGAGAGTAACGACTTTTTGTTTGTTTAATTTTAGCTGATTTCTCTGCGAATGTTCGCAATAAAGTCCTCAACTTGTTTCGCACCGTTCTTACCGCCGTTGTTAAACTGAGTAAGGTTGCCGATTGCAGCGTACTTTTCGAACTCGTCGACCATAACGTTCAACTCTTCGTTGCTGTAATAGGTCTTATAGTTTTTAAGCAGCATGTAGCGATAGAACAACGACTCTACCTGAACTCTGTCGTAATAGGTCTGATACTTCTCTTCGGTATCCTTAGCGGCGTCAAGCGCGGAAATTGCCTGCGTAAAGAAGCCTTTAAGTTTCTGAACGGTGTTGTACGGGAACCATTTTTGTTGAGTGAATATCTCGTAAATGTAGCCGTGATATTCGATGGTGTTGCCGTCTTCGGTCTTAAAGCCGGTCATATCGGTCTTGCCGTCGGCAGTTTTGAACTTCAAATCCGCCGCCTGCATGTAGCACCTTAAGAAGGTGAAGTATGCCCACATCGAGTCATACGCTTCGGGACCGTAATAGTGTTTAAAGAAGTCCTGAATAAGCCATTCGACGTCCTGATCCATATCCCACATAAGTTGAGAGCGGAGATAAATCATCAATGCGAAGAACGACGTGCCCGACGTATGCGCGGGAAGCTGAGTTAAAAGTTCGGTAACGTTATTTTCACGATAGTAGAAGAGATCGTCCTGAATAACGCCCCAATCGGGATACGGGGAAATGTAGTCCGAGAAGGTCGTGCCGTAATCCCAGACCGCAAAGTTTTCGGCTATTTCTTTCCATGACTTGAACGCTTCGTACGCCTGACCGTTGTAATCGGTGTCGTAGTGGGTGTGCATGTTTACCGACGATATGGGCGCGATACGGATAATAATATCTTCGTCGCACTTCAAGTCGTCGTAATCGCCGTCGCCGTCGTAATCGTAGGGAACCCTCGTGTACTCGCCCGTCTTATCGTCTCTCGTGGTAGGAGCTTCGATGGTGTAAAGGTAAGCGAAGAATGAAAGCTTAATAAGCCTCGTCTTGTTGCTGTTATTGTCGGGAAGAGAAGCCTGCCAAGCCCTGATGTTTTTCTGGAGGGCTTTTGTGAGCAATACCATCTGACCGGAGTACCTTATTTTTTCAACCTGCGGGGTGCACTTTTCGCATTTACACTGATAGGTAGAGTTATCGTTGATACCAAGCATGAATACGCGTGCATTGGGGTTCTTTTCGATATAGTCGATAAGGTTTTTGGTCATTTCGTCAAGCGGCTTGATATTGTCCGGACGAAGTCTGATATCTACTTCGACCGTTTCGCCGTTTTCGTCAAGACCGGTGTATTTAGAAGCGTCGAACTCGTCAACGGGAATAATTCTGCCGTTAGCAAGGTCGTTTCTGTCGCCGTTATAAGTGTAATATCTGCCGTTTAACGTTTTTTCAACGGGGGTTACCGCTTTAAGCAATTCTTCGTGGTCGGTCGTTTTAAACGCATCATAACCGACGGGAACGTAAGACGCGGTTCCGTCAACGTTCAAAACGTAAGCGATATCGCCTTCGTTAAAGGTAATAACGTCCGCTTTGGTTAAAGTGAAGTCGCTGTTGACTATGAAGTTATTGCCGCTGAGCTGAACTTCGCCGACTTTAGTGGTTGCGTCAACGGTTATTTTCTTATAATCAACAAACTCTAAAAGAGATTCGTTCGCCGCGACGTCAAAATCAGCATAATCGACGGGGATATAAGACGTATTTTCGCCAACGGTTAAGACATAACACGTGTTGCCCGCCGCAAAAGTAATTGCTCCTTCGGTTTCTGCCGTTGCCGCGGTCAAAGTAAAGTCGCTGTTTACGGTGAAGTAATTGCCTATTAAAGCGGTTTCGCCGAGTTTGGTATTTTCGTCAACGGTTATAGTCTTATAAACCTTGGTTAAAAGTGCTTTGTTTTCGTCAACATCTACGTCAAACCCTTCGTAATCAACCGGGATATAAGAAGTTTTACCGTCAATGGTCAGTACGTAGCAAACGGTGCCGTCTTCAAAGGCAATGGTCGGGGTTAAAGTAAAGTTGTCGTTTACGGCAAAGCCGTTTCCGACGAGTTTAGTACCGTTAAGTTCGGTATCCGCTTTTATAACTTCGGTTCTGTAAGCGTACTTAAATTGGTCCGCAACGGTGTAAACGAAGCCGTCTTCCGTTAAAAGTTTGCTTATATCGTCGCCCGCCTTAAAGCCTTCCTTTATGGCGTAAGTGCCGTCGTTAAACTTATACGCTTTAAGATTGTTCGCTTCGCCGTAAATGTAGCTGTACTGGTTTTCAAGGACGCTTGCAACGCACATCTGACCGGTTCTGTAACCGCCGTCGCCCGAGTACCAGTTGCCGTGGCCCATGCCGACGTATTTTCTGTAATCGAGAAGTTCGCCGCACAAAGACTGGTCGCTGAGTTTCCAGCCGCCGCCTTCCATGCCGCCCGTTATGCTCGCGCCTTGCGAGCCGTGTTGACGAACGCGCATCATGTAGACGGTATTGCCCCCGTTGGTAGCCGTATCTAAGTAACGGCTTTGGAATTCGGGCATATCGATAACGTCCATTTTGTTAAGTTTTCTGCTGTCGCCTTTATATATAGCCCACTCGTCTTTATAGTAGAAGCGGTAGTCCATATTCCTTTCAAGGAAGCCGTATACGCCGTAAACTTTGCCGTTGTTGCCGACAGCGTTTATAACCACGGTGTTGCCGATGGTTTTGATGACGAAGCCGTCGCGCCCGAGGAAATTTTCGGTAAAGACCTGCTTATCGTTATAAACGTCGTTTCTGATGTCGGTTTGCTCGAATATTTTAGTGTCGCCGATAGAAATATACTTGTTGTTGAATTCGTAAGAACCGTCTTCTTTATAAGTAATTTCATCGTCGTATACTATAGAGAAGCCTTCTTCTATCCCCGCGTCCTTCATAAAGAATCTCAACTCGCTTGCGGCAAGTTCTTCGGTATCTAAATTAAGAGAGTTTGCGGGAAGAACGATTTTATATTCGCTCTTTTTATCGGTGTAAAGATTAGTTTCGGATTCTTCGATATCGTTTTTGGTATCGTCTTCGACGTCGTCGAACTTTTTATCGTCAAGCGCCTCGCCGCCCTTGACGGTTTTGTCGATAACGTTCGTATCGTCTTTTTTGCCGAATTTGAATTCGACGTTACAAGCCGTCATCGAAAACGCCATGCCTACGCCCATAAAGAGGCTCAATAATTTTACTAATTTTTTATTCACGTTATTTTACCTCCTTATGCTTCCTTAACGGTTATTTTGTATTCTTTTATCAAGAAGTTGCCGCTACCGTCACGAACGTAGAACGTAAGCTGATAATCGCCCGCCACGACGAAGGTGTAGCCGAACGCTATCCCTTTAACGCCGACGGTTTTAAATCCGTAAGACGGCGTGGTAAGGTATACGTAAGCCGCGATATTTTCTTCGGCGGTGTTATTATCGGTAACTTTGTATTCGGGAAGAACGAGTTTGTCGCCTACCGTGTACTGAGTTTTAATTTGACCTTTAATTTCAAGGACGGGGTCCACAAGGTCGACCGACTTAACGTTGTAAGCGTTTCTCGCTTCCGCAAGACCGCGCTCGTCCTTACTCGTGTAAGTAACGACGTAAGTGCCGTATTTGGTGAGTTTTATTTTGTGGCTCTTCGACGCGTCCATTCCCCTATCCGCACTGCCGATAATGAAAGTGCCGTCGGGGTCTTTAACCGTAACGAAAACCTTACATTCGGGGCTGACCATATCCGTTGCGGTCGCGCTGGGAATGACTATTTCGCTGTTGTACGAGTTAAAGGTGTGTATGTGCTCGGAAAGTTTGATGATCGGCGGAATGTTATCGCTCGTTGCGGGGTCTTTCTTTATGATTTTGGGCTGACCGACGAAGTCGGAGAACCTTACTTCGGAAACGATATCGTTATTCACGTCGTAATCGAATTCTTCGAAAATGATATCGACGAAGCAGCTGCCGCTCGTAAAGCCGAGATATTCGCTGCCGTTATCGTATTTCAAAAGTTCCGCAAGAAGCAACCCGTCGCCGTCGTAAATATATCTGCCGAGTTTCATCTGGAGATAAAGCGCCGTGTCGGATGAAGAGTGATAAATCGAACTGTTCGTCTTAGCGGTGGTGAAGTTAGTCGTTACGAGCGACTTTTCTTCGCTGAACGCCTGAACGCGTATAGTAACCGCCTCGTTTACGTTTTTGCTGTCCGTAAGGCGAACGGCAATGGTTTTAAAGTTGGTTTTCGCTCTGTTGATATTAAGTCTTAAGCTGAACGCTTTTGCGCCTATCGCGTTTACGAACTGTAAAGACGCGCCTTGCTCGGTGGGGATAAAGTAAGCTTCTTCGTCGGAAACGTATTTGCTGGGTTTATCCCATCTGATGTCGGTTTGTCCGTTATAGCCGAAGAATAAGTCGGAATAATATTCGAGCTTAGCGACTTTTACTTCATAAACTTCAGATTCCTGAACCGCAGATCCTACCTTAGACTCGGCGGTGAATTTTACGTAAACTTTATCCGCTTCTTTCGAGGGGGTATAGTAAACGTCGTCGCCGTCTTTAGTGACGGTTTTGCCGTCGGCAAAGTCGCCGCTTTCGCTGACGAATACGTTTACGTCGACGGGGGTTTTGGCACCCGGCGCGGCGGCATAGTCGTAAGCGGCGGGAACATTGATGTGAAGTTTGTTGTCTGCTTTAACCGCTTTCGGAAGGAAAGCCTTTTCGATAATAGGCTTGTCGCTTATCGTCGCAAGAATATAATAAGTGAATTCTTTATCGGTGCCGAGGTAGTCTTTAACGCGATAACTTACGCAGTACTTACCCGCAACGTCGACGGTGAATTCGTCGTTTACGACGTCAACCTCTTTAGTCTTGTTGGCGTATAAAACTCTGCGTTCGACGGCAACCGTGCCGCTGCCGCCCGATACGCTATACTTAGGTAAAGTGATTTTTTCGCCTATAGACGCGGTTGGGTCTATTTTGCCGTTAAGCGAGAAAACTACGTCTTCGATTATTTTAACGACTTCGATATTCAGCGAAAGCGGCTTAGACGCGTTGCCCGCCGAGTCCGCAACGTTAGCGATAATCGTGTATTTACCCTCGTTTTCGGGGATAAACTTGCTGACGTTTTTCTCTCCGTCTATAACCTTTTTGCCGTTTTTATCGACAACGGTGTAAGCGATGTTGTCGTTTACGATGCCGTCAACGACGTCGAAAGCCTCTATTTCGGGAATCGGATAGGGAGAACCCTTTTCGCCCTTCGGGAGGTTTTTCGCGTCGAGCGCGGGGGTTAAGCTCAACGAGGGAGCGGTCTTATCTTCGATTTTTTCGCCCGCTAAAGACTGACCTAAAACGCCGATAAGTATAAC
>CAKQMM010000042.1 GCA_934254755.1 uncultured Clostridia bacterium | reverse complement strand
TTATTGTAGTCGGTCGCAACGATAGAAGCCCTTTCAAGCGAATTTAAAAACGCCGCCCTGTTTATAACTATTTCGGTACCGAATCTCGGGTTAATAATATTTTTATAGTCTATGTACCTACCTTCGACTAAACTCGATATTAAAACCGTTCCTTTAACTTCGCATAAAATAACGTTTTGCTGAACGACGACGGTAAACAAATCTTCATCCCCGTCCAAAATGCGCACCATTTCGTTAAGGGTACGCGGCATAACTATAATGCTGAAGTCGCCGCTACTGTTTTCAACGTCTTTTTTATTTATAGCGATGCGCCCGGTATCCGTCGCGACCGCCGATATGCGGTTACTTTCAAGGGATATAAAGCACCCGTCAACGCGGCTTGCGTTATGCGCGGTTTGAGAGCATGCGAAAACCGTTTTATTTATAAGGTCTTTAAAGTCCTTTTGTTTCATCGTAAAGAACTTTTCTTTGATATCTTTATTTATAAGCGGGAATTCTTCGGCGTTCATCGTTTGAATTTTAAATTCGTTACCGCCGTAAGTTATCCTTAAAATTCCGTCGCCGTCAAGATATATTTCAATTTCTTCTTCGTTTTCGAGTTTTTTAACGAACTCCGTAAAAAACCTGCCGGGAACGACCGTTTCACCCTCTAAATAGGTAAACACGGGAATAGTTTTTTCGATGGTTATTTCCGTATCGGTTGCGGTTAAGGTTAAATTTTCACCGTGGCAAGCAAGTTTTATGCCCTCTAAAATAGGGTTAGTGGTTTTTGCGGATAAAGCTTTACTTACTTTTGAAAGCGCGTTCGATAATTCTGCGCCGCTCACTAAGAACTTCATTTTCTTCCTCTTTTTATTTTTATTTTTTTATATAGTAGTAACAGTAGTAGGGTTAAGTGATAAGTTGATATCTTTTGTTTTTAATATAAAAATTACGATAAAAACTAAGATTTTAAGTATTTAAAAATTGTTTATAACGGGTTGATGACTTTGTTTAAAAGTTGATAAATAAAAAGTTATTTACAAAAACCGATAAACGCCGCCAAAACAGCCGCTTTTTACTAAATTAAATACATATATATTATATATAATAACGGCGAAAAAAGCAATAGAAAAAAAGTGAATTTTAAATGTGATTTTTAAGCGGTTTTTAAAGTATAGTTATAAACTGAAAAAGTTATAAACGTTGATAAGTTAATTAGTCGTTTAAAGGTTACAAATATAAAATATTGTGATATAATAAACACATGTTTTCAAAGTTACAAGAATTTTACCCGTTAAGCGAAGAAAAAGTTGAGAAGTTTAAAAAGTTTAAAGAACTTCTTTTAAAGTACAATAAAATGTTTAATTTAACCGCACTTTTAAGTGACGAAGATGTTGAAATTAAGCATTTTTTAGATAGTTTGCTCGGTGAAAAGTATTTTTTAAAGGGTGAAAGCGTCGTTGAAGTGGGTAGCGGCGGCGGGTTTCCGTCCGTTCCGCTTATGATATATAGACCCGATTTAAAGTTTACGCTTATAGAGTCCACTCAAAAAAAGTGCGAGTTTTTAAAAACGGTTATAAAAGAACTCAACTTAAACGCAAGCGTTTACAATATGCGCGCCGAGGAAGCGGGTAAAAATAAAGACTTCCGCGAAAAATTCGACGTCGTTACCGCCCGCGCCGTGGCAAGATTAAATACTCTTTTAGAGTACTGCGTGCCTCTTATAAAAACGGGAGGGAGAACGGTCTTATATAAAGGCGACGCGGAAAGCGAAATTGCGGAAGCCGAAAACGCTATAAAAGTTTTAAATTTAAAGGTTAAAAATATCGAAGAGTATACCTTAAACGGAGATATGAAGCGCACCCTTTTCGTATCTGAAAAGTTAAAACCCACCGATTTAAAATACCCGCGCGGCAACGGAAAAGAAAGGAGCAAACCCCTTTGATAACAGATTTTGACGTAAATTCGACCTGTTGCTTTACGGGTCACCGCGTTTTAAGAAAAGACTTTGATATAACCGCTCTCGAAGAGGCTGTAAACGAAGCGATAAACGGGGGATATAAAACTTTTTTAACGGGTATGGCAAACGGGTTCGACAGAGTTTGCGCTTCAGTTTTAACCAACTTAAAAAGTGAAAAAAACATTGAAATAATCGCGTGCGTTCCCTGCCGCGATCAAGATAAGTTTTTTACCCAGAAACAAAAAGAGGAATATGATTATTTTTTAAAAAACGCAGACGAGGTTATTTATTTAAGCGACGAATATTATAACGGCTGCATGCAGGTAAGAAACCGTTATATGGTTGATAATTCGAGCCTCGTTATAGCATACTCTAAAACCAACTTCGGCGGAACGTTTTATACCGTAAGTTACGCCATAAAAAATAACAAAAAACTGGTATATATATAAGTCGTCATATTACGCTATCTCATTGTTTTTTTAGATAAAAAATTCGGTTTATACTTTGTTAAATACCGCTCATTGTACAGCAAGTACAATTTCGGGTATTTGCCTCGTCTAAACCGTTTTTTTATTCTAAAAAATATAATTCATAGCGTAATATTCCTCCTTTTTAGCGGATAGTCGTTAGTGGTTAGCGGGTAGATACCGTAGGGGTCGGCGCCTCGACGACCCGTTGTGGTTAGAGGTAATACCCACGACAACTCAACAAACTTAGTTTGCTTTTTGTAGGATTGCCGTGTTTTATTATTATAAGTTTGCTAAAGAGTATAGGCGTAACGCCGCATAGCGATATTGATTAAACGATTATAAAAAACAAAAAACGCTTGCCTAAAAGCAAGAGTTTTTAAGTTTAAAAATTAAAGATTTTTTAAAACGTTGTTTAAGCGGCTTAAAGTTTCTTCTTTTCCTAAAATTTCGGCAATTTCGGTCGCGCCGCCGGGGGTAACTTCAAGCATCGTCAAAGCGATGCGGATAATATAGAAAAGGGTTTTTGACTTTATTTCAAGCGTAGTTGCAAGCGCGCCTAAACTTTCAAACAAATTAGCGTTCGTAAAGTCGGTTATTTCGCCTATTTTGTTAATAATTTCGGGCAAAACTTTTTTAGCGACGTCTACGCTCGATTTTTGCTTTGCGTTTTCAAACAAAGCGGGGTTAAACTCGGCGGGCGCGTTAAAGAAAGCAACCTTTTCGGGTATTTCGCTTAAAATTTCGATGCGGGTGCGAATAAGGCGACAAATCTTTTTCAAATCGTACTTACCCTCAAGCCCCGTATCTTTAAAGAAAGGTTTTGCAATCTCAAAAAACTCGTCGTCTGACATTGCTTTTAAATATTCGCCGTTCAGCCAGCGAAGTTTAACGTCGTCGAAAATAGATTGCGACTTGCTTATCCCCGATAAATCGAACAAATCGACCATTTCGCTGAGGGTCATTTTTTCAGCGTTGTTTTTCGGGCACCAGCCAAGCAGGGCAACGTAGTTTATAATCGCTTCTTTTAAGTAGCCTTTGTTTACGAAGTCGTCGAAATTCGCGTCGCCGTATCTTTTCGAGAGTTTGCGGGTCGCGTCCTTCATAATCGGGGGCAGGTGAATATAAACGGGGCGTTCCCAACCGAATGCGTCGTACATAAGGTTATACTTCGGGGTGGAAGAAAGATATTCGGTGCCGCGTATAACGTGGGTTATGTGCATAAGGTGGTCGTCTATAACGTTTGCGAAGTTATAGGTGGGCATACCGTCGCTTTTAATTAAAATATTGTCTTCAAGGTCGGAGTAGTCTACTTCGATAGTGCCGTAAATCAAATCTTCGTAACTCGAAGTCCCCTCTAAGGGAATGTTTTGGCGGATAACGTAAGGCTCGCCCGCTTTTATGCGGCGTTCAACTTCTTCTTTCGGAAGTCTAAGACAATGCTTATCGTACTTGCGGTTGCCGTTTTTATCGGTGAGAGTTTCGAGCCTCTCTTTCGAGCAGAAGCAGTAATACGCGCCGCCAAGGTCTATAAGTTTTTTAGCGTACTCCATATAAATTTCTTTGCGTTCGCTCTGAACGTACGGGCCGTAGGGACCGCCAACGTCCGGACCTTCGTCGTATTTAAGCCCCGATTCGTTCAGCGAAGAATAAATTACTTCGAGCGCGCCTTCCACAAACCTTTCCTTATCGGTGTCTTCTATCCTTAAAATAAAATCGCCGCCGTTGTGTTTGGCGTAAAGATAGGCGTATAAAGCCGTTCTTAACCCGCCAAGGTGCATAAAGCCCGTAGGGCTGGGTGCAAATCTCGTTCTAACCTTTTCCATAATTACCTTTAAGAGTTTTATTTAACTCGTATTTTTGTAAATATTTTATCATATTTATTGAAAAAGTAAAAGTAATATTTGCCGTTTACTTAAATTTGCGCCGCTTTTTTTATCCCGCTTGCCTTTTTTCCGCAATAAGGATATAATTTACTACATGGAACACTTTAACGAATCAATAAAAACTTTACAAAAATGGCTTAAAATAAAAAGCGTAAAATCTGAGGCGTCAGCGGGCGCGCCGTTTGGAGAAGGCGTTAAAAACGTGCTTTTAACCGCGCTTAAAGACGCCGAAGCTTTGGGTTTTGAAACGGTGAATTACAACAACTACGTCGGCGAAGTTGTTTTCGGCGACGGGGAAGATATTAGCGGGCTTGCCGTTTTGTGTCACTTAGACGTCGTCCCTGAGGGCGATGAGAATTTATGGTCGCATAAGCCTTACGGGGCGGAAATAGAGGGAGGCAAACTCTATTCCCGCGGGGTGGAAGACGATAAAGGCCCCGCCGCTGTTTGTTTGTACGCGCTTAAAAAACTCAAAGACGAAGGTTTTAAACCGAACCGCAAAATTAAACTTATTTTCGGGTGCGACGAAGAGAGCGGTTGGGGCTGCATCGACCATTATAAAAAGGTCGCCGTTATGCCCGACGAAGGCTTTTCGCCCGACGGCGACTTCCCCGTTATTTACAGCGAAAAGGGCATTTATCACATAAAATACGCCTTTCCGCTTTCGCCGCTCGTAAAAAACGTCAGTGGGGGGGATAGAGTGAACGTTGTCCCAGATAAAGCGACGGTTGAGTATAAAAACGGGTGTATAGTTAGGTTTTCGGGTAAAACCGCGCACGGCTCCACTCCCGAACTCGGCGACAACGCAGTGAAAAAAGCGGTTTTAGATATGGTAAAAAACGGCGCGTTTAATAAGGAAGATTACTTGAACCTTTTTGAAAACGCAAAACTGTTTGAAGATTTAGTCGACGAGAGCGGCGCGCTCACCTTTTCGCCGAACGTTGCGACGGTTGAAAACGGGTATGTGTATTTCGACGTGGACGTAAGGTATCCGTCGAAAATTGACTTTTCGGTTATTGAAACGAGGCTTAAATCTATCGGAAATTACACCGTGTCGGAACACAAAAAACCGCTGTTCGTCGATAAATACAGTAAGCTTGTGACCACGCTTAACGGGATATATAATAAACTTAGCGGCAGAAACGAATCGCCCGTCACGACGGGCGGCGGTACTTACGCCCGCGCGCTTAAAAACGGCGTTGCGTTCGGCCCGTTACCGGAGGACGCGGGCGGCAGAGCGCATATGCCCGACGAGTTTATGACGATTGACGAACTTAAACTTTGCTTTGACGTTTATTATCAAGCTATTAAGGAACTGTGTGAATAAGTTATAAATTAAAGCGCGGCGCAAAATTTGCGCCGCGCTTAAACTTTAAATATCACTTTACTTTTAAAATCGTTGAATAATAAACCGATTTCGTCGTTTCGTCAACCTTTATTAGGTCGCTTATTTCAACGCCTAAAATCATTAAAACCGTTTTGCCCGAAGCGACCAGAACGAGTTCGTCGCGCTTTAATTTGGGTATTTTTTTGTCTATTAAATAGTCTTTTAACTTCTTCGTTCCGCCGCCGAATTTTTTAAACGTATCCCCCTCGCGGCGGGTTCTTATAACGGCGGCAGGGGGAATTTTATCCCCGTCGAATTTAAGTCCGCCGACCATTTTTTTGTCGCTTATTTTTATGACGCTGTCGCCGATTTTAACTTCGCCTAACTTAAACGGCAATTCGTCCGCGCGCTTTTTAGGCGCGTTTTTGTATATCGTTATTTTACCGTACTCGTTCGCGGCGATTATGCCTTGCGGCAAAGTTACCGTCGAGCCGCTTTTTAAGCTTCTTAAGTTAGATAAACTTTCTAAGTGCGCGCGGGTATAATCGGTCGCAAAGCCAAGGTGTTTAAAGGCTATAAACGCGGCGCGTTTGAACAAAACGTTTGGGGCGGAAGAATCTATAATAGCCTTGTATGGTTCGGTTTTTAAGTGTTTTTTAGCAAGCTCGTCCAAAAACTCGTCTTCTTCGCGCGCTATTTCGGATAGCGCCCCCACGGCGTCCAAAGCGTGCGGAAATTTGCTTAAAATAAGCGGGGTTAAAACGCTGCGAATATAGTTGCGGGAATAGTTTTCGTCGAAGTTCGTTTTGTCCACGACGAACGGCACGCGGTTTAATTCCGCATAGTCGTCAATATCTTTTCGGGAGCAGGTGATAAGCGGGCGGACGAACTTCGCGCCGTTCGCGCTCACGCCGCGCAAACCCTTTAAGCCGGTGCCGCGGAATTCGTTGAACAAAACGCTTTCGAAATTGTCGTTTAAGTGGTGCGCCGTGGCTATTCTAAAGCCGTCGTTTTTACTCATCGCTTCGTTGAATGCGGCGTATCGCAAAACACGTGCGCCTTGCTCTAAGCCCGCGCCCGTTTTTTTGCAGTAGGTGGGAACGTCCGCTTCGTAAAAGAGCAGCGGGACGCCCGCTTTTTCGCAATAATCTTTCACGAACAAGCTATCGCTTTTGCTATCTTCGCCGCGAATTTTATGGTCAACGTTCACCGCTTTTATTTCAAGCGACAGTTCGCTTTTCAGCTTTAAAAGCGCGTCGATAAGGCACATGCTGTCCTTCCCGCCCGATATTGCGACAATAAGTTTGTCGCCTTTTTTAACGCCCGTCAGTTTAAACATTTTGCTTCTCGAAACGGAATTTTTTATCCATAATTTTCATAATGAGTTTGTGCGGCAGAATTTTAGACAATATAAGTATAAATTTAGCGTACGCCCCGGGGACGATATAGTCCTTTTTTGTTTTGTCGAGCGCGCGGAACGCCTTTTTCGCGATAAATTCGGGCTCGTATAAAACGTCGAGCTTTTTAATTTTAAACTTTTCGTTCGCGCGGTTGAAAAACTCTGTTTTTACCCAGTACGGGCAAACGCACAGTGCGTGAATTTTGCGGGGTTTTAGCTCGTGGTTAAGCGACCGCGTAAAGCTTAAAACCGCAGCTTTCGTGGCGGCGTAAACGGGCAGGCTCGGCACGGGCATAAACGCCGATATAGAGCCTATTTCCATAATTTTCGCCCCCGCGCTCATGTAGGGTAAAACGGTGCGCGTGATTAAAATCAAAGCCTTTAAATTAAGGTCGCACATGCCCGCGCTGTCTTTGTCGGCGGACGAACAAAATTCGCCGAACTTTCCGTAACCGCTCGCGTTTACAAGCAGAAAAACGTCGGGCGTTTCGGCAGCAAGTTTTTGAGATAGTGCGATTATATCTTCCGCTTTCGTTAAATCGAGCGGAACGGGGACGATTTTCGTTTTAATTCCGCTTTGAAGGGCTTCAAGGCGGTCTTTTCGCCGCGCGACGACCCAGATTTCGTCTAATTCATATCGTCTTGCCGCTTCTTTAACAAACTCTTTGCCCATCCCGGAAGACGCCCCCGTTATTATTGCGATTTTGGTTTTTGTGTTTTGCATAACGTCCTTATTTTTTAGTGATTAGTGTTTAGTGGGTCGTGGGTAGTAGGGGCGATTATCAATCGCCCGCCCCTGCATAAAGTTGCAGCCATAGTTAAATTTTGTGTGTCAGTTATTAACTTACACGCCGTAGGGGTCGGCGCCCACGACGCCCCGGCAAGC
>CAKQMM010000041.1 GCA_934254755.1 uncultured Clostridia bacterium | reverse complement strand
GCTCAGACTACCGAATCTTTCGGTTACAACACCGACGAAATCGTTTCGTCCGACGTTGTCGGTATGAGATACGGCTCGCTTTTCGACGCTACTCAGACCATGGTTTCCAAAATCGACGACGATACTTATCAGGTACAAGTCGTTTCTTGGTACGACAACGAAAACTCTTACACTTCGCAAATGGTCAGAACCATTAAATACTTCGCTGAAATCTAATAAGAGTTCAAAAAAAATCAAAAGCCGACCTTCGGGTCGGCTTTTTCGTTGAAAACGGCGGCTTTTAAGGCGACTTAATTTCGTGAATAATAAAAAACTTGTTTTTTTTAAAAAATAGCGCTATTATGTATTAAAATATTTAAGGGGCAGTATATGACGGTTGACGAAGCGAAAGAAAGTTTTGAAGCGTTGAAAAAACAAGGCGCAACGAAAGAAGATATTTTAGAAACTTTGTATTTTATGTACGGAAAAGACGAGTTGAGTTTTGAAGAGTTCGAAGCGCTCGCGAACGTTTTAGGTTACGATATAACCGACGAATTTAAAAACTTGCCGCCCGAAGAAAGAAAGACCGCCGGATGGATAAGTTCTGATGATTAAGTTGGATATAATAACGGGCGACATAACCGAAAATAAGCAAAGGTTTATAGAACGGCTTTATGGCGGCGAAAAAGGCGTTTATATACTTCCCGCAAACCCATCTTGCGGCGAGTGCGACGCTGAGTGCGGTAACTGCGCGGACTTCGATAATTATATAAAATCGGCGGCAGAGGCGGAAAGGCTCGTCGTCAATTACGCCCCTACCGGTAAAACGGGCGAGATTTTAAGAGTTACAAGACCTTGCGGCGATATAGACGAAAACCTTATAATCGGATACGTTGAAAAGGGCGCGCATTTAAACGACGAGCGGCTTACAAACGTAACGCGCGACGCAGACGCAGTTGTTTTAAGCGGTTTTTTGGGCGACGAGCGCATACAAGCCATTGAAAAAATAAAGGAATTTAACCCGCGCGTAACCGTAATATTAAACGAAGATATAAAAAACGGCAAAACGCTTATAACTAACTTAGAGGACGGAAAAAGAATTTTGAATTTGTTCTCTGCCGATATAAAAAACTTGTTTAACGATAAACGTTAGCAAAAGCGTTTTTTATCGTTCGTTATTAAAGACGTTTTTACTGAAAGGAGCAGATTATGGGAATACCCGTACTATTTATCCGCGGTACGAAAGGTAGCGGAAAGACAAAATTTATAGAAGAATCGCTTTTAAACGGCGATTTCGGCGACGTGGGCAAAGCCCTCGTTTTAAAACTCGAAGACGGAGAAGCGGAGTACGACGAAGCAAAGTTAAGCGGCAAAAACGCCTTTGTTTCGAGCATTTTAAATCTTAACGATTTTACCGAAAAGGTTATAACCGAACAGATTAAAAAGTATCGCCCGCAAGTTATTTTCGTCGAAGCGAACGAAGCCTGGGGTTTTGACGATATCAAAATGCCCAAATACTTCGACTTGCAACAAACCATAACCATTATAAACGGCGAAAAGTTCAGCGAAGAGTTAAACGCCATGCGCCAGCTTTATCAGAATATGATTTCGGCAAGCGAACTCGTTATCATAAACAGATGCAAACCCGTTGAAGAAACTTCGCAGATGAAGCGCAACGTTAAACTTATGAACAACCGCTGCATAGCGATCGCGCTCGATAAAGACGGCAAGCAGTTAAAACTCGACAGCGATTTGCCGTTTGACGTTAAGGGTGAAAAAATCGTTTTAACCCCGCGCGACTTCGGCATCTGGTATATCGACACTTTCGAGTCGAAAGAACGTTACGACAACAAGCTTATAGAGTTTGACTGCATGGCGGTTTTCTCTAAAAAACTGCCGCCCAAAACCTTCGTTGCGGGCAGGTTTGCAATGACCTGTTGCGCCAACGATATTCAGCTTTTAGGGCACTTACTCTCTTATAAGGGCGATATTAAACTTAAAAACAAAGCGTGGGTTCACGTGCTTGCCCGCATACACTATATGCGTTTCAGGGGCGCGCAGGACGAGCAGGTCGTTTTGGAAGGGCTTGACGTTAAAGAAATACCCGCGCCGAGCGGCGAGGACGAAGTTTTAAACCTTGTTTAAAACACCCCGTCAATATAAAAAGGAAGCGAACGACGCTTCTTTTTTAATTGCTTGAATTTCGACTTTACGGTCTTTTAAATTATTTGTGGCTGATTTTTTCTTTCGACGGGGCGCAGCCGAAAAATTTAACGTAAGCGCGGTAAAAGGCGGCGTAGTCGTTAAACCCGACGGTTAAATACGCGTTCGTCGGCAAAACGCCGGATAATATTAAACTTTGCGCTTTTAAAAGCCGCTTGTCGTTTATATATTTTTTAGGAGTGATTTTAAGCTCTTTTTTAAACAGTTGAAAAACGTAACTTTCCGTCACGAAGAATTTATCGGCAAGTTCCTTTACGCTTTTAACGGTATAAATGTTGTCGTTTAAGTATTTAAGCATTTTAGATAAGTTCGGGTTTTTCGGCGCGGTTTTGTCGCGTACGGACGGGCTGTCGCTTACCGAGAGGTTATAAAAAAGTTCTTTAAGCAGCATTGAAAACAGGTCTTTAAAATCGCTTTCGGAAAACTCCGAATGATAGTAGTCGAGCCGATTAAAAATATCTTTTATAACGGGGTAGGTTTCAAGGTTTATAACTTCAAGGTTTTCGGGGACGGTCGAAACGTTCGTTATTTTAAGTTTTTGCGGTTCGAACAAAATATCGTACCGCTCATAGTCGAGCGGCGAATCTATTTTTATAAAGTGATATTCCGTCGGGCGAATTAAAAGCAAATCGTCCTTTTTAAGTTTATATGTTTTGTCTTCTATTATAAGCGACGCGTCGCCTTTTATAAAATAAATTATTTCGTACAGGTTATGCGTGTGCATCGAAAACGCGTCAAGCGTTGGCTTACGGTGCACCAAATGGCTGTAAATATAGTCTCTTTTTTGCTCGTCGTGGAAAACTTTAACTTCGTTACTCATAATTAAAGTATACTAAATCAGTTTAGTTTTTGCAATGTAATTATGTAGTTTTATCTATTTATATTATAAAAAATATATGATAAAATAGACTGGTAATTAAGGTTTGGCAAAAACAGCCGCCGTTAAGACGGTGTAAAACGCCAAAGCAAGGAGCTATTATGAAGAGGTTAGATTTAGCCGTTATCGGGCAAGGAAGAAGCGGCAAAGACATTCACGGCGCATACTATTTAAGCAAAGATAACGAGTTTTTTAACGTTAAATACGTCGTTGACGAAGACGTAAACAGGCGCGAACTAGTTAAAAATTTATACGACGGCGCAACCGTTTTATCAAGCTATACGGAGCTTTTCGATAAAAACGTAGACGTTGTGGTAAACGCCACGTACTCTGACGAACACTACGCCGTCTGCAAAGATTTGTTAAACCACGGCTTTAACGTTTTAACCGAAAAACCTTTCGCCCAAAACGCTTACGAGTGCGACGATTTAATTAAAACCGCGAAAGATAACGGCGTTAAACTTGCTGTCTTTCAGCAAACCTTTTACGCGCCTTTTTATCGGTACGCTAAAAAGATTATTAAAGACGGAATTTTAGGCGAAATAAAACAAATATCCGTTTTCTACAACAATTTTGCCCGTCGCTGGGACTGGCAGACATTGCAGAAGAGAATGGGCGGCAACGCCTATAACACGGGTCCGCACCCGATAGGCATGGCGCTCGGCTTTATGGACTTCGATAAAAACGCAAAAGTCGCATACTCGAAGATGAGCAGCGCGGACCTTTTTGCGGGCGACGCCGACGCGTATTGCAAAATTATTTTAGACGCGCCCGAAAAGCCGGTTTTGGACGTGGAAATAAACAACACCGACGCGTTCAGCCCCTTCAACATTAAAATTCAGGGGACGAAAGGTACTTTTAAATGCACGCCGAAAAAATACGAAATGAAGTATATCGCAGACGGCGAAAACGATATTAAAACGGTTAGCGATAAGTTTATTTACGGTGAAAATTACGAGCCTGTATACTGCAAAGAAACGCTTATCGCGCACGAATCTGCGGGCGACTTTGACGGCGACGCATTCGGCGTAGGCACCGCGCTTTTGTATAAAGATTTATACTACTATATAACCGAAAACAAACCCATGCACGTAACGCCCGAAATGGCAAAAGCCGTTATATCGGTCATCGAAGAAGTGCACGCGCATAACCCTATGGAAGTTAAATTTTAAGGTGATAATATGAAAAAAATAGTTATTTTAGGATGTGAAAACTCTCACGCCGATACTTTTTTAAAGTTTATAAAAGAAGATGAAAAATATAACGACGTCGAAGTTTTGGGCGTATACAGCGACGAAGCGGAACCCGTTAAAAAGTTGCAGGATAAATTCGGCGTTAAGGCGCTTAAAAGTTTTGACGAAGGGGTCGGCAAAGTCGACGGCGTTATAATAACCGCCCGTCACGGAGCAAACCACTATAAGTACGCTAAGCCGTATATCGTAAGCGGCGTGCCTATGTTTATAGATAAGCCCGTCACCATAACCGCGGAAGAAGCCGAAAAATTTATGGCCGAACTTAAAGAAAACGGCGTCAAAATCACGGGCGGATCGTCTTGTAAGCACGACGCTTTTGTCAAGCAACTTAAAAAGGAAGCTGCCGAAAAGGTCGGCGGCGAAACGGTGGGCGGGTTTATCCGCTGTCCGATTGATTTCGGAAGCCCTTACGGCGGGTTTTACTTTTACGCCCAGCATTTGGTCGAGATAGTCTGCGAAATTTACGGCAGATACCCGCTTGCCGTTTCGGCAATCCCTTGCGGCAATAAAACCACCGTAACTTTCCGCTATGGCGACTTCGATATAACGGGCTTAACCATAGAGCGCAATTACGTATACTTTGCCGCGCGTATGAGCGAAAGCGGGGTAAACGCGTCCGAAATGGTTATCGACGGCGACAACCCCTGTTTTAAAAAGGAATTCGACGAATTTTACGAACTTTTAAACGGCGGCGAACAAAAAATAAGTTATAAAGACTTCATTTCACCCGTGTACATAATGAACGCGATAGAGCGCGCCATAAAAAGCGGCAAAGAAGAAAAGGTCAGTTATAAATTATGATAAACTTCGTGCGGTCTGCGTTTGCGGACGAATATAGTTCGGATTTTACCGAACAACTTAAAGAGTTGAATAAACTTGATATCGGCTATATAGAATTAAGAAACGTTGACGGCAAAAACGTTTCCGAACTAACTCTTAGCGACGTTAAAACCGTTAAAAGCAAGTTGAACGACTACGGCGTGAAAGCGTCGTCAATTGGCTCGCCTATCGGGAAAATCAAACTGAACGCGGACTTGGCGGCGCATCTTAGTATGGCGGAAAGGGTTTTTGAAACGGCGGCGGAAACGGGCGCGAAGTACGTGCGCATATTCAGTTTTTATATGCCTGACGGGGTAACCCCGCAAGACGCCAAGAGCGAAGTTTACGATAACTTAAATAAACTTGCAGAGCTTGCTAAGCCCTACGGCGTTACGCTATGTCACGAAAACGAAGCCGCTATTTACGGCGAAAGCGTTCAAAACTGCCTTGAAATCATGGAAACTTTTAAGGGCAAAATCAAATGCGTTTTCGATATGGGGAACTTTGTTTTAGACGGCTTCAACGCTTTTGACGCGTACAAAAAACTCTTCCCGCATATCGAATATTTCCACATAAAAGATAGTTTAGGCGCGGGCGCGGTCGTTCCCCCGGGGAAGGGCGAGGCCGAGATTGAAAAGATTCTTAGCGATTATAAACAAAACGGCAAAAAGGACGCGTTTATAACTTTAGAACCGCATCTTCAGACCTTCGGCGGGTTAAACGCGCTTGTAGGCAAGTCGTTCGACAACCCTTATAAGTACGATACTCAGGAAGCGGCTTTTGAAGACGCTAACGATAAATTATTGAAAATTTTAGGTAAAATATGAACTGTTCGATTTTAAGCGAAGCGGAGCGCAACGCGCTTTTAGGCGAAGTGAGCGACAAAGGTTTAAAAAATATCGACGCCGCCGCGCGCGAAACGGTTTACGGCGATTTAAGTTTAAACGAGTTTGAAAAGCGAGTCGATGGTTTAGCCGCATATGGTCTTAAAGAAGAAGGCGCTTATCTTGCGGTTCTTGACAAGGCTCTCGGATATTTGGGTGACGAGTATAAAAACCGCGGACTTAACGAAGAAAGTTTTTATTACGTTTCCGCGGACGTCAGGCGCAAAGCAAACGAGTACGCCGCCGTATACTACGACGTGGGGCTTATGAAAGGCGCGGCAGTCTGGCTTTACGATTATTTTAAATTTAACCGCGTTGCTTACGAAAACTTGCAGTTCGATTTAAATTTTATTGCCAAAAACGATTATGACGGCGCAATAAACGTTAAAACGGGCGATAAAATACCTTTCGTACATATTCCGTCGGGCGCCGATCTCACCCCGTGCAGCGTTTTAAAAACGTTTACAAAGTTTTACCGCGACTATCCCGAATTTATAAAAAGCGGCGGAGTTATGCCGATTGTTTGTTGTTCATACTTACTGTACCCCGAATATTATCCGCTATATAAAGCGAACGGAAATTTGCAAAAATTCGTGGATCTGTTCAACGTGTACGATATTGAAAAGAGAGAAAATTTTGATAACGGTTGGCGCGTGTTTAACATGGTTGCGACAGAATATTCCGCCGATTTGCCGGAAACGACTTCTCTTCAAAGGTCGTTCAAAGAATATATGAAAGCGGGCAAACCGCACGGAGAGGGTTGGGGAATGTTGCTTTTTAACGGAAGTAAAGTTATCAAGGAGAAAATATGAAAACTTTTAAGAAAGACGAATTAACCGTAAACGTGTATGAAACGAGAACCTTGATGGGCGAGGCCGCCGCCAAGGATATAAAAAACAAAATTAAAGAATTGCTCTTAAAAAAAGCGGAAATAAACATGATATTTGCCGCCGCGCCCAGCCAGAACGACGTTTTAAAAGCGCTCGTCGAAGACAAAGATATCGTTTGGAACAGGATAAACGCCTACCACATGGACGAGTATATCGGGCTTGATAAAGACGCGCCGCAAGGCTTCGGCAACTTTTTAAAGGCGCATATTTTCGGGCTTGTGCCGTTTAAAAGCGTGCATTATATAGATATAACGGCAAAAGACCCCGAAAAAGAAGCCGAACGCTACGGCAAACTTTTAGTCGAAAACCCCACCGATATCGTGATTATGGGTATAGGCGAAAACGGGCATATAGCGTTTAACGACCCCGCCGTTGCAGATTTTAACGATAAAAAAATCGTCAAACCCGTAAAACTTGACGATATTTGCCGTCAGCAACAAGTAAACGACGGGTGCTTTAAGTCGATTGATCTCGTTCCCACGCACGCAATGACTTTGACGGTGCCGACCCTTGTAAAAGCGCCGTGGCTTTTCTGCATCGTCCCCGCCGCGACTAAGGCAAAAGCGGTGTGCGAAACGATTAACGGCGAAATTTGCGAGCGTTGCCCCGCGTCTATATTAAGAACGCGTAAAAACGCGGTTTTATATCTGGACGAAAAAAGTTCTGCGCTTCTTAATATTTAAAATATGGTAGAAATAAAAAGCGATAAAATCATCACGCCAAACGGCGTGAAAAAAGGTTACTTATATTTTGATAATCAAACTATAGTCGGGGTTTTCGACGAACAAAAGCCTGCCGATAAACGCTATGACTTCACGGGCAAATTCGTGTCCCCCGGCTTTATCGACCCGCATACTCACGGCGGGGCGGGTCATCCGTTTATAAACGGAACGGTAGACGACGTGATTAAAGCCTGCAACTTCCACTTAACGCACGGCACCACCGCCATTTTACCTACGGTTACCGCCGGGGCGTTCCCCACGATGCGCGAAGCAGTTGAAAAAATTGCGGAAGCAAAGCAAAGCGGAAAGGTTAAGAGCAATATAATCGGCGCGCATCTCGAAGGGCCGTATTTATCCGCAAAGAGTTGCGGCGCGCAATGCCCGATATTTATAACGCCGCCGAAAAAAGAAGATTACGAAAAATTGGTCGAAGACTACGGTAAGTACATCGCGCGGTGGACTTA
>CAKQMM010000040.1 GCA_934254755.1 uncultured Clostridia bacterium | reverse complement strand
ATGAGTCCGGTGCAATACCGAACTCACTCACAAAACATTTAATATTTAATTTTGTCTAAACTTTTGGGGTCACTTCAAAACGGCGGGGCGGGGTTTTTTAAATAAGATCGCAATTATTTTATTTGCTAAGTGCGTATTTTTTAAGTTCGTCAAGTTTTTTAAGCATATCGCTTGCAAGCTTTATCTGCGTGCGGGCGCGGTCAAGGTTTTGTCCGTCACGATGGGTTTTAAAGTACACGTCGCCGCTTAAATAGTCTGCTAAAAAGCGCATGCCGCATTCCATCGTCATAAGTATCGCGCCGATCGGAAGGTTTTCTTTCTCCGTTTCAGTTATGCTCGCGCTGACCTTAGACATGTAGCCGTCAACGTACACCTTATATAAATCTTCGCGGAAGTAAACTTTGCTTAAATCGGGCTCGTCTTCAAGGGCGGAGTTGCAACCGAAGCGAATACTGTCGCCAAAATCGTAAAGCAAGCTCCCCGGCATAATCGTATCGAGGTCAATAACCGCAACGGGTTTGCCGCTTTTATCGTCAAGCAGAACGTTGTTGAGCTTCGTGTCGTTATGGGTGACCCTTAAAGGAATTTTGCCGCTGTTTAAAAGGTTAGTTATAGCGGGGTACAAAGTTTCATGCGACTTAAAAAATTCAATTTCTTTTTCGCAGTCTTTTGCACGGTTAAACTCGTCTTTATCTACCGCCGCCAAAAAGTCGTTATACCGCTTGGGGGTGTTGTGGAAGTTCGGCAAAATTTCGTAAATTTTGCTCGCGTCGTACTCGCTGAGTTCGTTCATGAATTCGCCGAAGGCTACCGCGCTGTTATAAAAATGTTCGGGCTTTTCGATTTTTTGAAGGCACACCGTGTGTTCGATGAACTTATAAACCCTGAAATATTCGCCCGCTTCGGACTTGTAAAAAGTCGCTCCGTTAAAGGTCAGAACGAGAGTTAAACACTCTCTATCCGCGTCGCCGCCGCGCGCGATTATTTTTTCGCGCAAAAAGTTTGTTACGCCGCTTATGTTTTCCATAAGTTTTTCGACGGGGTTAAAAAGGTTAGAGTTTATTTTTTGAAGAATATATCTCTTTTGTTCGCCGCCCGCGTCGTAAACCGCTAAGTACGTTTCGTTAATGTGTCCTTCGCCGTACGGTTCGACCGATATAAGTTTTCCGTCGATTTTAAAGTGAGCCAACGCGCTTACCAAATTTTCTTTCATAATTTTATCCTTATTATTTATCGAATTTTACTACGTCTTGCGGCTTTCTCGTCTTATATAAGCCGTGGGTAAAGTCGGGTATTTCAACGGGCGCGCCGCCGAGAGCGATCGACTTTTCGCTGAGGTAGGTTATGCTCATCCAGGCGGCGGCGTCGTAAACGTCGATGGGCATTTCTTCGCCGTTTCTTAAAGCGTTTACGAACGCGACGAATTCAAAATAGTCCATTCCGCCGTGACCCGCGTCCAAAATTTCCTGCGTTATGCCGCGCCAGAAGTCGGGCAGATATTCGTCATAATCGGCGGCGTTGTTCCAGTACTCTTTCATGCCGTTTTTCGTCTCGAAATATTCGCCTATCTTGCCGTCCAAAAGAACCATGTTGTTGTCCTGATTGTAAAGACCTTTCGTGCCGCGGACGGTAAATTCGCGAGAGTAAAAATAGGGCAGGGTGGTGTCGAGTTTAAGGGAAATGAGTTCGCCGTTTTCGCACTTTATAAGCGTTTCGACGATATCGCCCTGTTTAAACTCGCGGTCTTTAAGATATTCGAGTTCTTTTTTGTCCTGCACGTATTCGTGAAGCCCTAAACTTTTCGACGCCATCGAAACGAGCGAAACCATTCTGTTGCCGCGGTTTATATTCAAAAGTTTTGCTATGGGGCCGAGTTCGTGCGTGGGATAGTTTTCGCAGTTGCGGTTCGTATAGTTGCGCAAACGATAGTGCCTGTTAATGTCGCCGTAAGAAATTTCGTGCCGCAAATCGTGGCGATACGCGCCGTGGCAGTAAACGACGTTGCCGAAGAACCCTTTGCGTGCAAGGTTGGTTGCCAAAAGTTCGTCGCGGTTAAAGCAGCAGTTTTCCATAAGCATAACGGGGGTTTTGGTTTTTTCGTACGTTTCGACGAGCTTTTTGCACTCTTCTTCGTTATATGCGCCGCCTACTTCGAGCGCAACGGCAATATGTCTTTCCATTGCGTCTATCGCGACTTCCGCGTGATACTCCCACGCCGTCGCGACGAGTACCGCGTCAAGCCCCGCTTCGTCAAGCATTTTTTTATGGTCGGTGTAAACCTTCGGCTCGTAGCCTTTCTTCTCAAAGACTTCTTTTGCGGCTGCTTCCGCTTTGTCAAGATACGGGTCGCAAACGGCGGCTACCGTCACCCCTTCGAGTTTACACAAAATATCTCTGGTTAAACCTCTGCCGCGACCGCCGCAGCCCGCTAAGCCGAACTTAATTTCTTTCATAAATTCTCCTTTGCGCTTTCGCACTTCGTAAAACGCCGAATTTTATCGGCTGAGTTTATTGTAACGCAAAATAATAAAAAGTTAAATGTAAATATTGGTTTATTTTATGTTTTTTTTCGTACGCCGCGCCATTGCTTGACATTTCGTGCCCGCACGCGTAAAATATTCGTATGGAAATTTTAAAAAAGAACAAATCTCGCCATGTAATGCTTACGGACGGCGACCTTGGAATTATGGACTTCGGGTATAACGATTTTAAAACGCTTGAAGGGATAAAAACCCCGCGCGTTATCGACCATTTTTCCGTTCACTTCGTGTTAAGCGGCAAGGGTACGCTTAACTTAGGCGGCGAAACGTATGATATCCGGGCGGGCGAAGCGTTTTTTCTGCTACCTAATACCCCGCTGTTTTACTATCCGTGCGACGACGAGCCATGGCGGTATTATTGGATAAATTTTTACGGCGTCAAGGCTGAAAAACTTATAAAATCGTTCGGCGTCAATAAAACCGCGGCGGTCAGAAAGTTTGCGGGGGTTGAGGAAGCCGAAATTCTTTTCGACGAAGCTTTGAAGTCGAACGTGCCCGCCGAACAAGCCTACTATAAAGGCGTTTCGCTTTTATATTACGTAGCGGCGGCGGTTGCGGGCGGAGAGAGAAATTACGAAGTCGGCGAGGGGGTCGATCCCGAAGAGCGCGTCAAACAGATAATATATTTAAACTATAAAAACAGCGACTTTTTTATCGACGTTATCGCCGACGTTATGCACGTAAGCCACTCCTACGTTTCAAAAATGTTCAAACAAAAAACGGGTATGACCGTCGTTAAGTTTTTGAGCGAAGTAAGGCTTAAAAAGGCGGCGGAACTTTTAAGCGAAAAGGACTATCGCGTTAAAGAACTGTGCGCCGAAACGGGGTTTAACGACGAGCTATATTTTATGAAAATTTTCAAAAAAAAGTACGGCATGACCGTTAAAGAATATCGCGAAAAAATGCGTAAAGAAAGGGCGGAAAATAAAACCTAAAAGCAATAAAAAAACTCCCGACGCGGTCGGGAGTTTTTATGTTATTATTCGTTTTTATCGTCGTTTATCGGCAAGGCGTCGGCGGAAAGTTTATTCCGTTTTTTCAGCGTTATAAGCGTAACTGTTATTCCTATAAGCATAACAAGAGGGAATATCGTCGCGACGGAAAAGCCCGCTTTAAGTCCGCCCGCGCCGTCCGCTACAAAGCCGACGACTGTTGGGCCTAACGTACAACCTATATCGCCGCCGAGCGCAAGTATCGAGAACATCGTCGTTCCGCCGAGCGGGAAAACTTCGCCCGAAAGAGAGTATGTTCCCGGCCAGGTCAAGCCGACGAAGAAGCCCGAAAGCGACAGCGCGACGAGCGACAGTATCGGCGACGGCGAAAATACCGACAATAAAAAGCAGGCGGTCAGCAAAACGGAATCGACGAACAAGACCTTAGATATCGGTATTTTTTTGTTTATATAAGCGCCTAAAATTCGCGATAAAAACATCGTGAGAGCGAACGCGCAAACGCCTATCAGATCGCCGAGCGTTTTATTTACCCCAAGCCCCTTTTCGGCGTAGTAACTTATCCACTGCGCGACCGATTGTTCCGCCGCGCCCGCCGCAATCATCATCAAAAACACCAATATGAACAGTTTGTCTTTAAACAAATGCGTGACCTTGACGGGGTTGTCGTCCCCTTCGGGCGAAACGATAGGGCACTTCATATATAAAAATACGTTTATAACGGGAATTAAAGTGAGCGCGTAGGCAAGGTATTGCCAGTTCCGAACGCCGAACAAATAAAAATACCCCGTGGCGATGAGAACGACCGCCAGATGCCCCACGCAGTAGCCCGAATGTAAAAAGCTCATGTTCGACGATTTGTTGTCAACCGGCAACGCTTCGACCATGGGGCTTACGATAACTTCGGTCACGCCGCCGCCTATCGCCATCAGGGTGACCGACAGCATTATTCCGACGTAAATCGCGATATAGTGGGTGAATATGAGCGACGAAGTCGCCGCGACTATCAAGCCCGCCGCGCAAAACGCGTCCGACAGTATCGCCGTTTTTCTGTAGCCGAGTTTTAAAATAATTTTGCTCGATAAGTAGTCGAATAAAATCTGCAACGCAAAATTATACGTTACTATAAACGATATAAGACCGAGCGGAATTTTGTAAGCCGTATTAAAATACACAAATAAAAGGGGCAGTAAGTTATTTACCACCGCCTGCACGATATAGCCCATATAACACGCCGCAATCGTCTTTTTGTATCCCTGCATGGTTTTAAGTACCGTCCGAATCGAATTTCAATTATTTTACACGATTTTAAGCTTTTAGTCAACTTAAACGCCGCGGCTTGACAAAGCATAAGTTAAAATATATACTGAAACTAATCGATTATTCAAGGAGAAATTTATGAAAATTGCAATCACCGCCGATAGTTCTATCGACTTAACCCAAAAATTAAAAGAAGAATACGGTATAATAACCATTCCCGTCAACATAACTCTTGGCGACGAAGAGGTTTTGGACGGCGTTATGACGAACGAAGAAATGTTTGCGTGGGTCGAAAAAAACAAAATTCTGCCTAAAACGAGCGCGATTAACGCTTTCGCGTTTCAAGAGTTTTTCGAGAAGGTTTTAAAAGATTACGACGCGATTATCCACTTCGATATATCGGGCGATATAAGCTCTATGTACTCTAACGCCGTTGCCGCAAGCAAAGCGTTCGGCGACAGGGTAGAAGTTATCGACAGCAGAGTTTTAACTTCCGCAATGGGGTTACTTGCTATTTACGCAAGGAAACTTATCGACGGCGGAAACGAAAATATCCGCGATATTGCGGATAAAGTCCGCGCGAGGATACCCTTCGTGCAGGCAAGTTTCGTCATAGAACGGTTAGACTATTTGTATAAAGGCGGCAGATGTTCGAGTTTAGCGCTTCTCGGCGCGAACGTGTTGAAACTCCGCCCGCAAATCGTGCTTAAAAACGGCAAAATGGTCAGCGCGAAGAAGTACCGCGGAAAGATGCCGCAGGTCGTCAAAAACTATTGTCAGGACGTTTTTGCCGAATTCAACCACCCCGATAAAGAAATATGCTTTATAACCGCAAGTTCCGCCACCCCCGAAATGTTCGAGGAAGCGAAAAAGGCAGTCGAAGAGCAAGGCTTCAAAAACGTTTACGTCACCACCGCCGGTATGACCGTCGCAAGCCACTGCGGCGCGAACACCCTCGGCATCTTATACATGAACGACGGCGAGTAATGGACAAAATCGTCTTTGACAATCGGTTTTTCAACGTAAAAGATACGCTATGTTGCGGGCAGTTGTTCCGCTTTAAGGCGCATAGCGGCGGATATCTCGTTTTTGCGGAAAACAAGTGCGCTTTTTTATACGAAAGCGGCGGTTCCTCTATTATCGAAACGGAAGACGAAGCGTATTTTCGGCATTATTTTGACTTATCGCGCGATTATTCGGCGATATATAACGCCGCTTTAAATACGGGCGAAAGCGTGCTCGTTAAAGCCGCAGATCTCTCAAAAGGCGTGCGCATTTTAAACCAGAACCCCGTCGAAGCGTTGTATTCGTTTATGATTTCGCAAAACAACAACATTCCGCGCATACAGTCAACCATCGAAAAATTGTGCGCGGCGTACGGCGAAAAGGTCGGCGGAACGGTAGATTATTACGCCTTCCCTACGCCCGAAAATCTTAAAGACGCGAGCGTAGAGGACTTTAAGGCGTTGGGGCTCGGCTACCGCGCCGAATATTTAAAAGAGCTGACGGCAAAAATTTTAAACGGGTTCGACCCCGCGTCGCTAAGCGCTCTTCCCGCGACGGAACTTTTCAACGAGCTTATGAAGCTTAAAGGCGTGGGCGCAAAGGTTGCAAACTGCGTGACGTTGTTCGGATATCATAAAACCGACAGCTTCCCCGTGGACACCTGGATAAAAAAATATTATATGGGCGACTTGAAAGGAACGCTTACCGATATCAAAAAGATAACCGATTTTTTTATTGAAAAGTACGGCGACAACGCGGGCTACTTTCAGCAGTACCTTTTTTACTACAAGCGGAGCCTTGAAAAAACTTTATAATTATTCGTTTGATTTAAGCAAGCCTCAAAGGCTTGCTTTTCGTTTGCCTTGATTTTTCTGAATTTATCGACGCTAAAATGCGAAGCACCTTAAAGCCGTATTTTTTAGGCGGTTTTAGCAAAGGTTTGCGCGAGAAGTATACAAATACTTCAAGCAAAGTTTTTAACTTGCTGCGCCAACATGACGGACGGGAAGACTCCTTGCAAGCAAAGTTTTTAACTCGCTGCGCCAATATGACAATAGTCCGTAGGGGTCGGCGCCCACGACGACCCGGCAATCTTTGATTGCTTTTTGTAAATTAGTGATTAGTGGGTAGTTTATTTGACTGTCTTTCTGAGCCGTAGGCGAAGAATCTCCGCGGAAGCGCATTTTTATGTGTTCATTTCTCCACTTGTCAAAGGCGAATGAATAAGAATTATAAATTAAAAATTCCCAACCGTTTCGGTTGGGAATTTTTTGCGGGTTAAACCGCTTTAAATTATTTAACGAAGTGAATAACTACTTTACCTTGTTCGCCCATATCTTGAACAAGATCGTAACCTTTGCTCGTTTTTTCAAGAGTAACGGTAAAGCTTGCGCCGTCTTTTTCAGCGTTTGCGCCTACTTCTTCGGCGTTTTTGTTCGTAAGTTTGTAGTTTTTGCCGTCTTTCGTGGCGGTCATAACTTCTTTTTCCGCCTTGTCGCCTTCGCCTATGGTTATGGTTGCCGTTTTGCCGTCGAATTCAAGGGTTGCGCCTTTATATAATTCGTTCATTTCCGTACCGTATTCTGCGGTTACGTCTTTGCCGCCTAAATAAAGGCTTGCGCTGTCGAACTTATAGGTTTTAGCTTTGCCGCAAGAGCAAAGAACGGTGAGTGCGAGAACTGCAACGGTTGCAAGTACTGCAAGTTTTCTGAAGTGTTTCATAAAAATTCTCCTTTTTGAGTGATTTATTCAATATTTCACTCATTTTGAGTTAATAATATCACATAGAATTCACAAAGTCAACTCAAATTGAGTTATTTGTAATAAAAAATCACCCGTTTTGGTATTCTTTTGGCAAAAGAAGAACACAAAAGGAGTGAATATGTTTTTACTTGAAGAATTGCGCAAGGAAAGCGGCTTAAAGAGAAGCGACCTTGCAAAGCAACTTAACATAAACCAGAACACCCTTGCGAATTATGAAAAAGAACTGCGGCAAGCTCCTTACGAAACCCTTATTTTGATTGCCGACTATTTTTCCGTATCGGTTGACGAGCTTTTAGGCAGAACTACTTCTTCTTTAAAAGAAGAGGTTAAAAAGCCCGCAACCGATTTAAAGCCCGAATTTTCCCCTCTCGCCAAAAAGGAAAAGGATATAATTTACGCTTATCGCCGTTTATCCCCCGAAAATAAAGAAAGGCTTTTAGATTATCTTGGATTGCTTGGTCGGCTCAATTAGTTATATCGTTGCGGTTTTTGGTTTATTGCCGCCTTATGCGGCGTTAGTTGCCGCTTGCAGTACAAAAAGTACAGCGGCGGGCAACTGCCTTGCCTAAAACGGCACTAATTCCCAAAACCGCTAACTCATA
>CAKQMM010000039.1 GCA_934254755.1 uncultured Clostridia bacterium | reverse complement strand
GGTCGCCGCTACCCCCCTAATCACTATCCGCTAATCACTAACCGCTAATTCGTTATTCTGAACACGTCGATAACGCTTTGGTCGGCGCGTAAGTCCTTAATCATATTTTCTAAATCTTCTTTTTTGTTGATTTTAAGGGTTAAGTCCATAATGCTGACGTGGTTTTTATTGTCTATTCTGCCGTTTATGCTCAAAATAAAGGTCTTATATTTGGTTGAACAAGTGGAAACAAGGGGCAAAATAAGCGCGTCTTCCTTGGCGGTTATGCGGAGGCTTGCGGAGTACCCCTCCTCGCCGCTCTTACCCGTCCAGGTCGCTTTCAAAAGCCTTGCGGGGTCCTCGCCGCGCATATTCGGACAGTCCTTTCTGTGAACGGCAACGCCCCTGCCGCGGGATATATAACCGACTATCGGGTCGCCCGGCACCGGGTTACAACACCGCGCGAAACGTATCAAAAGCCCGTTCACGCCTTCGATGACCACGTCGCCCGTAGAGTGAATTATTTTGCTTGATATGGCGGGTTTTAAAGGCTCTTCGGGGCGCGATTCTTTCTTTTTAAAGTCTATAAGTTTCATTAAGACTTTATTGACCGTGACCGCGCCGCAACCGACGGCGGCGTACATTTCGTCAACGCCGTTAAAAGCGAATTTTTGCGCCACCCGCTCGAACGACTGCGGGGTTAAAAGTTCGCCGAAGTTGTAGCCCTTATTTTTCGCTTCCGCTTCGAGCATGGTTTTGCCCGTTTTAACGATATCGTCAGCCGCTTCGCGCTTGAAAAACGCCCTTATTTTGGCTTTTGCACCGCTCGTTTTAACTATTTTAAGCCAGTCCCACGACGGACCTTTACTGTTAGCGGAAGTGATGATTTCAACGATGTCGCCTACCTTTAACGTGGTGGTCAGCGGCACCATTTTGCCGTTCACTTTCGCGCCGACGCACTTGTTGCCGACTTCGGTGTGTATACGGTAGGCAAAATCTATCGGAGTGCTGTCTTTTACGAGACTTATAACTTCCCCTTTCGGCGTGAAAACCAGAAGTTCGGTGTTATAAATATCGCCCTTTAAGCTGTCCAAAAACTCTTTGCTGTTTTTGATTCCGCCCTGCCACTCCATGACTTCGCGTATCCACGATAAGCGTTTATCGAAACTATCGGCGGAAACTTTATTTTCTTTATACTGCCAATGCGCCGCTATACCGTATTCAGCCGTATCGTTCATCTCGAACGTGCGTATTTGTATCTCGAAAATCTGCCCGAATTCGGTTACGACCGTCGTGTGCAAGCTCTGATACATATTTTCTTTCGGCATTGCGATGTAGTCTTTTATTCGCCCGGGCATGGGGTTCCATTTTTTGTGAATTTTGCCTAAAAGCTCGTAACACTCGTCAACAGTGTTCACTAATATGCGGACGGCGGTTAAGTCGTAAATTTGGTCAAGCGTTTTATTCTGCGTTTTCATCTTGCGATAAATGCTGTAAAAATGCTTCGGCCGACCGAAAACTTCGCCTTTTATGCCGCTTTCTTGTAAAATTTCTTTAAGCGCGTCAACGACTTTCTGAACGGTTGCGCGCCTTTCGGCAAGCTCTTGATTTATATGGACGGAGAGGTACTCGTACGCTTCGGGGTCCAAATATTTTAAACATAAATATTCAAGTTCCCATTTTATGGACGATATACCGAGCCTACCCGCAAGCGGCGCGTAAATATCCAACGTTTCGCGCGCCATTTTAAGCTGCCGCTCTTTCGATAAAAAGTTGAGCGAACGCATATTGTGGAGCCTGTCGGCAAGCTTTATGATGACGACCCTTATGTCCTTCGCCATCGAAACGAAAATCTTTTTAAAGTTTTCGGCTTGCTCTTCTTCTTGCGACTTGAATTCTATTTTGTCAAGTTTGGTGACGCCCTCGACAAGCTCTAAAACCTCGTCGCCGAACTCGTTTTTAATATCCTGCTGGGTGACGGGCGTGTCCTCTAAAACGTCGTGCAAAAAAGCCGCGGCAATCGTGTTAGAGTCCATTCTGAGGTCGATTAAAATTTGCGCGACGGCGCACGGGTGGGTAAAATATTCTTCACCCGACGCGCGTTTTTGCCCGGCGTGAGCGTTTTTAGCAAAATAATAAGCCTTGGTTAAAAACTCCGCTTCTTTTTCGGAATATATGCTTTTTATGCTTTCAAGTACGTCCATATTCTTCCTGTTTTAATTAAGTCTTATCGTTTTTTCGTCCGTTGCGGCTCTATACGCCGCGGAATTAGTGAGTTCGTTTTTGGTTTTTGCGTTTACGGCTATCCTTTTTAAGTCGCTTAAAAAACCGAGTTCCGTAAACACCGCGACGGCAAAGGCAAACTGCGCTTCGCCTATCCCCGCGTCTAAATATAGTTCGTAATAATCTTGATAATCTTTGACCGCTATAAGCGATTTAAGCTTCACGAACGCCGCGCCTAAAGAAGTGCGCGACGGATCGACTCCGTCAAGGTTAAACCCCGCTAAATCGGCAACCGTTATAGACGACACGAAGGCGTATTTATACACGGCGAAAGGCTTATCGAGATATATAATTTCGCTATACTCGCTTATATCGTCGTCAAGCGAAATTCCGCCTAAAATAAGGCAATTTTTGCCGCCTTTCGTGCTTAAATGCTTGTAGTTAAGTTCAAGTTTAGCGGCGTTTTTGTACTTTTTAAAATTACTTATATCGGTTAAAACGAAAAGCTTCCCGAACCCGCGGATATTATTTAAAATTATCTCGTCCGCCTCGCTTACGCTGACCGTTTTATAACCCGCAAAGCTTTGTTCGCCGAGTTTTTTAAACCCGCAAATCATCGCGTCGAATTCGGCGCGCTTACCGAATTCATACGACGGAACGACCGCTTTAACGTATCCCTTTAAATATTCTTTACCGTTAAACTCGGATATATTCGGCTCGAAAACTATTTGTTTTTTTACGTCGCTTTTTAGCAGTTCCGCGTCTTTTAAACCGTTAAAATAAGTTAAGTCTATAACGCTTGACTTTATGGTTAAATGCACCGAATCTTGCTTTATGGGGTTGGGAATTAAATGCCCCGCCTCCATTGCGTATAGCGGGCGTTTGTTGCCCGTGCCGAACGGCTCGAAAGAAGATATTTCTTTTGCGAGCCTCAAGGGGAATTTGCCGCTTATTTCTTCTTCCGCCTCAATCGTTTTTTCAAAGACCTCGTCGCCGTACTCGGTTTTTAAATACCCGTTTACCCTTTCGTAAAAAGCGGGTAAGTTTTCTTTTTTTATGGTTATGCCCGCGGCTTGCGAGTGCCCGCCGAAGTCTACGACTAAGTCTTTCGCGCAGGCGACCGCTTTATAAATATTTACACCGTCAATCGAGCGCGCCGAACCGTGCAAAACGCCGCCGCGCCCCGAAAAAATTATTGCGGGCAAATAGTATTCTTCCGCTAAGCGCGCCGTAACTATGCCGACAAGCCCGGTTTTATAATCTTCGCCGCAAACTAAAACCAATCTGTCGATTTTTTTGCCTTTAAGCTCTTGCTTAGCCTGCTTATAGAGCGCGTCGCACTCGCTTTGGCGGAGCACGTTATATTTAACGAGGGTTTCGCTTAGCCGCTTAATTTCCTCTTTATCTTCGCTTAAAAATAGTTTTAACGCAGAATATGCGTCGCCCATACGCCCGGCGGCGTTTACCCTCGGTGCAAGCGCGAACGCAAGCGACGTTTCGTTAATTTCTTTCGCTCCCGATAGTTCGAGCAAAGCTTTTATCGCGGGTAAACTTTTGCCCGCTTTCATTATTTTTACGCCTTCGTGAATGATATCGCGGTTTTCGCCCGTGACGGGCATGCTGTCGGCAACCGTAGCAAGCGCGACGACATCCAAAAACTTATCCGCCTCGCCGCCGATAAGCGCGCATGCGATTTTATACGCAACGCCTGCCCCGCAAAGCCCGCTGAACGGGTATGACTGGTCTTTAAACTTGCAGTTGACGGTAATTGCGTCGGGGGTAACGTCGGGAATTTCGTGATGGTCGGTTATGATGACGTCAACGCCTAAATCTTTTAAGTACTCGACTTCTTTTACCCCGCTTATGCCGCAGTCAACGGTAACGATAAGGTCAGGGAGGTAAGTTTCGACCACCTCGTCAATAACCTCAACGGAAAGCCCGTAGCCGTTTTCACGTTCGGGAACGACCGCGCTTGCGTTTATGCCGAAAATTTTAAGGCATTTGACCATAACGGTGGCGGCGCATATACCGTCGGCGTCATAGTCGCCGTAAACGACGACCGTTTCGTTATCGTCGCGCGCTTTTGTGAGCCTTTCAATCGCTTCGTCTATACCTTTAAGCCCGTGCGGGTCGTTAAAATTCGCCTTTGACGGATGCAAAAAATCTTTCACCCCGTCCGCCGAATTTATTCCGCGCAAGAAAAGTATGCGCGCGCCCGAATAACTAAGCCCCGTTTCTTTCGCTAAATTTTCGACGGCGCGTTCGTCCGATTCAGTTAAGGTTTTAAATTTAACCTTCATTTTTTCTCCGTTTGTTCAAGTCTTGCGACGCTAACGCCGCTCGGCTTAAAAATTACGCTTTAAAAGCAAACGGACGGGATAACCCCCGTCCGCCCTTTAACGTTATCTTGTTTGTTCAGCCGTTTATATTTAAGCGGATAAACAAATTTTTATGCTTTTTGTTTTTTGCCCTTGCCGCCCTTTTTGATTTTTCCGCCGATTTTTCTGAGCATAACCCACATAGGAGCGGAAAGAAGTACCGACGAGTACGCGCCCGCAACCAAACCGAAGATAATCGGAAGCGCGAATTCGTTCATCGACGTAACGCCCATTATAGAGCATACTATCGCAAGCGCGACTATAACGACTAAAGTCGTAAGCGTGGTTAAAATCGACCTGCCGAGAGTGTCTGCAATAGCGCGGTTTGCAATTTCCGCGTCGCTTGCGTCTTTTAACGAATCTGCTTTTTTAAGCTCGCGGATTCTATCGAAGATGACTATCGTTGCGTTGATAGAATAACCGACGATGGTTATTATCGCCGCAATGAAGGTTACGTTTACTTCGATGCGGAACATTGCGGTTAAGGCTATCATCACCAAAACGTCGTGACAGAGCGCGATTATCGCCGCTAAGCCCGAAGAGAACGTGAACCTTATGCAGATGTAAATAAGTATAACGGCAACCGCCGCGAGGGTAGCCCATATACTGTTTTTAAGAAGTTTTGTAAAAGTAGAAGCGTTTACTATACGAACGCGCGGAGCCTCTTCGACTTCCATTTCGCCGTTAAAGTTAGCCGCCGAATAGCTGTTCAACGCCTCCATAATTTTCGTATTGAGAGCGGTAGACGTATCGAGTTCGTCGCCCTGCACTTTCTTAGTGAATTCGCTCTGCGCGGTTGCGTCTTTAGAGTCGATTTTTTTGCCGCCGTACTTATAGTTAAGACCGATTTCGGCAACTACGTCGTCTCCGTCGCTCGACCAGCGGGTGTAGCTCCAATCAAAGCCGTTAGCTTCAACGGTGTCTTTTATCACCTTTTCGACCTGCTGCTTTGCGTTCTCATGGTAATTTAAGTAAGTGCCCATGTTGGCTTCCATTTTAACGCCGCCGCCGAAGTCAAGCCCGACGTTTAAACCGAGCACGCCCATAACGATTGCGCCCGCTATAATCACGCACAAAGCAATGGGAGCAAAAAATTTGAATTTTTCAACGATTTTAAGGTTGCGACCTTTGAAATTAAGCAATTTCATCTTCTACCGCCTCCCTTTTAAGATTAAAGAACTTCGCCTGGTTTTTGGGAAGCGCGTACATCAAAGTGATAAGCCCGCGGGAAACGAGAATTGCCGTTATCATCGACAAAACTATACCTATCAAAAGAGTTATTGCAAAACCTTTGATAGAGCCCGGGCAAAGTATCCACAAAACGATTGCCGCCAAAACGGTGGTAATGTTACTGTCGAATATAGTTACGAAAGCCCTTTTAAAACCTGCGTTTATTGCCGAACGTACGGTTTTGCCCGCGGCGTATTCTTCTTTGATACGCTCGAATATAATAACGTTTGCGTCAACCGCCATACCTATCGAAAGTATAATACCCGCGATGCCGGGGAGGGTCAACTGAACCCACGGAACAAGCGCCAATAATACGATAAACACGCCGGTGTAAATCATAAGAGCAAGCGACGCCGCCAAACCCATTCCGCGGTAAACGATTATCATTATCGCGAAAATTATAAGTAAACCTATCGCGCCCGCAATAACGCTCGCTTTTAAAGCGTTGTCGCCCAAAGTTGCGTTAATGTGGTTGGATTCGCCGACCTTAAATTCAAGCGGAAGTTTACCTGCGTTTATAACCGCCGCGATGCTGTCTGCCTCTTCGTAAGATTCCAAGCCTTCGATTTGAGCGCTCGAACTCGTTATCTGTTCCTTTACCGAAGGGCTCGAAATAATGTCTTCGCCAAGGTAAATGTAAAGCTTGTCGCCCGCGGTAGCTTGAGTTGCCTGAGCAAAGAGGCTCGTCCCCTTCGTGGTGAATTCAAGCATAACTATCGGGTTGCCGTCTTTATCGTAACCGGCGGTAGCTTTCTTAACGTCGCTACCCGTTAAATATACGCGCCCGTCTTTATTCTGGAAAGTTAGTTCGCCCGACGAACCGATTATCTTCATAACCGAGTCAACGTCGTCGATTTCGGGAATTTCAACCCTTATTTCTCTGTCCGAGCCGACGCCTTGAATGGTGATGGTCGCTTCGGTGTAGCCTTTGTTATCTAAACGGGTACGCAAAATTTCGACCGCATTGTCGAAAATATCGCCTTCGGTCGTTTTGCCGTCGGTCGCTTCGGGGGTTAAGACGACGTAATAACCGCCCTTTAAGTCGATACCCAAGCCTATCGTGCTGCCGATAGAATTATAATCTTTCGTCCCGTTTTTGATAAAACCGGGTAAACGGAAAGAACATAAATCTAAAACCGTCAAAACCGCGGTGACAACGACGATTATGGCGAGTAAGATTATTGACTTCTTTTTCTTCATTACTGCCTCCTGATGGAATAGCGTCCGATTTTGCTTAAAGCGGCACACCGCAAAAAAACAAAACGTAAATACACTTATTTATTATAATGTACCGCGCCGTTTTAGTCAATAAGTTTTTTAATTATTTATCGCGTTTTTGTTAAATATTTACTTAAATTACTCTATTTCGCGCGTGCGTTTGCGCGGGCGTGCGCATACGCGCGAGTATAAAGCCGTTTTATAGCCTTAATCTATCCGTCGCGCATATTGTTTTACCGCCGCAATAAAAAAAGATTGCCTGATTGCAACCTTTTTTTGTTTCAGCGCTTTTACGCCGATTATATTTATGCGGGTAAAGTTTGACCTACGCGTTTACTTTGCGGTTTACTGCAAGCACGCCCGATATCGCGCCGATCGCTCCGCCTAATAAAACTTCCCATAAAATAGACGACGCGCCCGCCGCCCCGCCGATTATAGCGAACACAAGGCTTGCGACAAGCACCGCTAAAAGCCCCGTTATCGCGCCTTTAATAAGACCTTTGTCGCCCTTAACCGAAAAGAAGACCCCCGTAAACACCGAAAGCGTTTTGATAATAACGTTGACGGGTTTAATGACCGCGTCCGGGAAAGAAAACGCTTTAATTACGAGCGCAAAAATAAGCACCGCAAGTAAAGAAAACAGCACGCTTATTATAACGCCTTTTAAAACGCCCAAATAAAAAGACTTATCTTTAAACAAAATAAAAACCTCCGCTAAACCCTTTGTAAAGTTTATGCGAAGGTTGTTTATTTAATTACAAATTTTACTTTTTAGAAGTCTTTTTGGTCGCTTTTTTAGCGGGTACTTTTTCTTCTGCAACCTTTTCTTCAACGACTTCTTCCTTTACTTCTTCAACGGGAGCCTCACCGTCTTTTGCTTCCAAAGTTACGGGTTCAGCGGGAGCGGCTTCTTCTTTAACTTCTTCTTTGACTTCATCAACGGGCTTTTCTTCCGCCGCGTCGTCTATTTTAACGCCTTCGGGAAGTTCCATCTGATAAATAGCGCGCTTATCGAGGCGTATAACGCTACCTTCGCTGGAAAGCAAAAATTCGCTGTCTTCAACCGCCACGACGGTTCCGACGATGTCGCCGATGGTGATAAC
>CAKQMM010000038.1 GCA_934254755.1 uncultured Clostridia bacterium | reverse complement strand
AGGCTATACAACACCCGCGCGCAACGCGTTTTTAACCAGCGTTTACTCGATGATGGTGCCCTTTATGATGTGGGCGTTTTTCAAAAAGAAGCCTAAAATTTACAATATCGTTTCGGCGGCGTTGTGCGTTATCGGAGTCGGGTTCGTCGCGTTGTCGGGCGAAAGCGACAAGGCTTCCAACGCCTTTTTAGGTAACTTATTGACCCTTATCTGCGCAATATTCTACGCGCTGCAAATTATATTCATCAACAAATTCCAAAGCGAGCCTATGCTCATCGCACGTAAGGCAGACGAGGCGATAGATAACGGCGCGGAAAGCGCGAAGCAAGAAAGCGGCGGCTTTTATAAAACGATTCAACTTTTAACGGTCGAGCTTTTAACCGTCGGGGCGGTTTCGGCGATAATTTCGGTTTGTTTTCACCTGCCCGTATCGGGCGCGGCGGCGTTTAAGCTAAGCGGCGGGCAAATTTTAAAAATAGCCTACCTTGCGGCAATATGTACGCTCGGCGCGCAAATGATGCAAATTTTCGGGCAAAAACTCGTCAGCGCAAATCAAGCGTCGCTCATTTTAAGTCTGGAAGCGGTTTTCGGCACCTTTTTCAGCGTTCTGTTCGGCGCGGAAAGGTTGACGGCATTCTTAATAATCGGCTTTATAATCGTGTTTATAGCCGTAATTATTAACGAAACGGAGTTCGATTTTAAAAAGATTTTCAAAAAGCGCGGCGATAAAGACGGTTCCGCGAAAAAGTAATTATAAATCGCACATTTTACGGCAAAAAAACGGCACGCCGAGCGGCGCAGCCGTTTTTTTAATGATTTTAAGCATCAAAAACAAGTCAAAATATTAACATTTTTAACCCCCGTTGTCAAAATATTATAAATTTATGTTTTGAATTTTGTTATACAATATAATTGTGTCGGAGTGTTTTTTAATTCCGAAGTCACAAAATAACAAAGGGGAACTTAAATGAAGCAAAAATCGCGCAATAAATTTATAATCGTATCCGCGCTTTCGCTGGCTCTTACCGTGTCCGGCGTTTTTGCGGCTATGAACACGAAACGCGCAGTCTTAGCAACAGACGCTGATATAAACGTAACGGCTTTGGACGTTTCTATGTCTGACGGCGCGCAAGCGGCGTACGTAAAAGACGAAGCGCAACCCGCAGACCTCAACAAAACTTACAGCGGCATTAAACTTACGGGCGGAGCGGGCGCAACTTTTAGTTTAGGAACGTTTAAAATCGGACAAACCAAATCGTTCTGGAACGGCTTGGAGCACGATACCGAAAACGTTAAAAACGGGCTTTATACGGGTGACAATTATCAAAGCTTTTTAAGTTTTGTTTATTCTCAGCAGGCGCGTGAAGATAAACTTCTCGATATTTCAAGTTTAACGGTTACCCTTAAAAGCGTAGACAATATAACAAATTACGTTTCGTATAATATCGTGCCTTATTCCGGCGGTAAAGAGCTTTTAATCAAATCGAAATCGACGAATAACAACATTTACACCTGCAACAGATATTATGACGAAGGCGTTTGCTTCCAGAACGTTCGCCGCCAGCTTAACTGCAACGGCGCGCAACCTAAGGCGGTCGACCTTATTTGGGATAACGCAAAAGCTTCTGCCTACACGAACTCTTCTTTCGCTGATACGGCTGAGGCTTTTAAGTCGATTAACGGCGCGTTCTGTATACGAAACTATAAAATGAACGCCGACAGCCAAATCGGCGGCGTAGATTATTACTATTCGGAAACCGATGGCGCAGAAAAGGAAACCGGCAAAAAAAGATATAAAGATTATAAATTTGCCCCGTGGGAAGGGTTTTCAGACGGCGAAGAAGTAGAGTGCACGCTCACTTTCGATAGTTTAAAAGATGATACGAATAGAAAGGTTGAAGAAGCTTCTATAATAGTGACCTCTCTTTGCGGCAATGATTTAAGCGATAACTTTATCGTAGACAGCGATGATATCCGTTTAAGCGGCAACAACGCGGCAACCGCTAAAAAGGGCGACAGCGTAACGCTTAAAGCACCGTCTAAGAAGTATTTATGCTTTGGCGGCGCGGTAACCGATACGCAGACAGACGTATACTTTGCGGGCAAAAAACTTGCAACCGTTAATTATGACGCAAACGGCTCGTCAACTGAAAAATTTACTTTTGATAGGGGCGGCAAGTACGTTTTAAAACACACCGTCGGCAAAAACGCGCTTGAACTTGAAGAAGTTATAACCGTTTCCGATACCGAAGATTTAAGCGCAGCCGCTTACGCCGCAAAAATAATAAAGTCGGGCGATAATTCGTCGGCAAGCTTCGTTGCAAGCGAAAAACAAGCCGCGATAGATAAAACTTACGGCGGCATTAAGCTTACGGGCGGCAAGGATGCGTCCTTTAACCTCGGCTCGTTCGTTGTAGACAGCAATAAATTTTATTGGGGTTCTGACGAGCGCGACGTTGCGAACACCGAAAACGGTTTCTATACCGGTAAAAGACAAGGCTTTTTATCTTTCGTATACGCGCCGGCACAAGGTGAAAAAGAAATAAGCGAACTTGTCGTAACTTTAACTAACGCCGATAACGAAAACGAATACGTTTCGTTCAGATTAAGCGAGCATAGACAGAGCGGTTACTTAAAAATTGAGGCGGCGGCGACGAACAACGGCGTTTACGCATGCGAAAGGTTTGAAAAGGGCGGCAACACCCTCGGTTACAACCTTCCGCGCGATACGATGAAGTGGTTCGGCAATCAGACCGTGCCCGTAGAGCTTATCTACGACAACGCAAAAGCATCCGCTTACACCAACTCTACTTACTCGGTAACTTCAAGCACTGCCGTCGGCGGCGTTTACGTCGTCAGGAATTTTAATTCCGACGTAAATCGTTATTGCAGTAAAACAAACGACGCTTCCGCAAGTGACGACGACGTTGCGCAGGGCAGCAAATTCTACACCGATAACGGTTTTGCGCCTTGGGCGGGCTTTAAAGAGGGCACCGAGGTTAAATGCACGGTCAAATTTTCGTCGCTTAACGGTGCGGATAAGTCTTCCATAATAGTAACATCGTTTGCGGGCGAAGATTTAAGCCGCGAAACTTTGACCGTTTCGCACGATAACGACGCGCTCACCGTAAAAGGTAGCGACGGCGAAGCGTTTGATTTAACCGCCGTTCCCGAAGTTCCCGTCAACGGAAGACTTGCTTTACCCGAAATAAAAAGGCTCAACCCCTTTACGGGCGAAAGCGATTTTAACGGCGTAATGCTTATTGCCGCGCCGAACAACGATATTATTTATAAAGAAGCGTACGAAAGCGGCGCGAAGTTGAACAAAGATAAGTTAATCGAAAACGGTTCGGGCGAATATAAAGTCATGGCAATCGACGCTTACGGGAACGAAAAGTTCAGGTATAGCGTAAACGTTTATCCCGTTTTGAGCGTGGAAGCGTTAAACGCCGAAGTTAAAGTGGACGGCAAAACGCTCGAAAACGGCGGAACCGTTCGCGCTGACGATGAAATGAAAATAACCGTTACCGTCAAAAAGGGTTACGAAATAACGGCAATCACCCTTGGCGGCGCGGCTCAGACTGTCGGCGAGGAATTCACCTTAAGCGCGCAAAGCGGTTTTAAAAATCTTAAAATTACCGTTTCCGCTAGTTTTTACGATTTAAAATACGCATACTTTGACGGAAGCCAAACGGGTTTAGCCGATAGAACTTTCACCGTTGAAGATATCGAGAACAAGACTTTTGAACTCGAAGCTCCCGTAAAACAAGGCTACACTTTCGGCGGCTGGTACTTAGGCAGCAGTAAAATAGAAAGCGTAAGCGATCTGCCTCTTGATGATGTTACCCTTACCGGCACCTTCGTTAAAGAGCATAAAAAGATAACTTGCGTTATCGACGGAACGGAAACAACCGTCAACTCTTACGGCGACGACTTTTCGTCTTACGTCCCCGAAAAAGAAGGTTACGTATTTGACGGCTGGGTTGACGAAAACGGCGAAAAGGTTAATTTATCTAACCTTACCTCGGGCGCGAAAATTATCGCCAACTTTATAAAGTCGGGTGAAATTCCGACGACTGAAAAAGAAACTTCCGAGGCAACCGTCAATGCGGATATTGCGGACGGCGAGATAATAGGCGCGTATAAAATAGGCGTGCCCGAAATCATCGCGTTCGTTGTGGCGGGCGCAGGTTTGGGGCTTATAATCTTTGCGGTTATAGCGTTTTTAAAAAACAAGGCAAAACCCATAAGGGAGAAAGATGATGAGAAAGTTTAAAATAATCGCTTTATCGTTTTTATCGCTTGCGCTTTGCGCATCGGCGGCGTTCACGCAAAACGTAAAGCGCGCGACGGCTGAAACCGACGGCGTTATAAATAATAAATATTTGACCGAGCGGTTCGTTGACGCAAAAAACGTAAGTTTAACGGCAAACGAATTCGTGCCCGATTTTATGGAGACTGAGGCGGGCGCGGAGCGAAACGGCGTTTTGCTTTCCTTTAAAAGCGGCGGAACCGTTACGCTTAACAAAACGTTTAAGCCGACCGAGCTTAATAACTTTATAACCTTTTTGCCGCTCGTTTTAGAAAAGGGCAAAATTTTAACCAAACCGTCCGTTTCGGAGTTTTATATAGAGTTAAAAAACGCGGCGGGCGATAAAACCGTGTCTTATAGATTCATTGCCGTTGCGGGCGCGAACTGGGCTTCGCAAGGTAAATCCGCGTTATCCGTTGCCGCGAAAGACGGAACGAAAGAGCAAACTTATGCGGGTTACTGCTTGAATACGCAGTGGACGAAAGGCACTTCTTTCGAGGGCAAACCCTTTTTAAGAAAGGGCAACAACGGTTACACGGTTGACAGCGGCTTTGCTGGGAGCAGCGGCGCGCAAAAACCCATAACCATGGGCTACGTTCAGGAAGGCGATAGGGTTCAGGCGACCGTTTCTTACAAAAAAGCGGGAGGGGTTTTTGAAAGCCTTAGCTCGGACTATAAAAACGTCGGCATATCCGAAAAATACAACGTAGACCTTAAAGATTACGAATATAACGGCGAAGTGATAGGTAACGTAGTCCGCGATTTAAACAAAAACATAATGAAAGACGAAGTTGGCGAAAATTACGACCCGAGCGAAGGCGACAACGCCGACATAATCGTCGATAAATCGGAAGTTTTGTTTAACGGCTTTAATGAAGACGACGATATAACCGTAACTCTTCGCGCGGCAAACGTTGACAGGACGGGTTACGTCCTCGTAACCGATATCGCGGGCGAAAGTTTACGCCAGCGCGTGCGCGTTCAAAACACGGATAAAATTTTTAAGGCGACTAAACTCGTCCCTTACGTTATACCCGAAGTTAAAGCGTTTATAAACAACGCGGCTGACGGCGAAGAGTTCAGCGGAACTTATTCCGTAACCGCGCCCGAAGGTTCCGCGCTTAACGAAGTAAACAAAGCTTACGCCGCGGGCGCAAGCTTTACCCCCGATATCGCGGGCGAATATAATATTAAATATTCGGTTACGGCGGGCGGCAAAACTTACGAAAACTCTATAGATATCGAGTGTATCGAAAGCGCAAACCTTGCTTTCACCAAAACCCCCGACAGTTTTGCAAGCAAAAACGTTTATTCGGGCGTTAAGTACGATATCGGCGCGAAAGCAAAGTCCGATATTTACGGCGGGATAGCGGACAACACCAAAGTTTACGCCAAGATAGAATATTCAACCGATAAAACGACTTATACCGCCGAACCCGAATTTGAAGTTGCCGAAAAAGAAAGGAAGTCTTTCGATAAAATCGGCTTTTACAAAATAACTTACACCGCGCGCGACGACGGCGGGAACGAACTTGTTTTAGATAAAGTTATCGAGTTTGAAACCGTCCGCAACTATATATCGCTCACCGTGCAGGACGGCGCGATTTTAAGCTACGGCACTGACACCGAAAACTTTATCGTTAATAGAAACGCCGTTAAAATTTACGACTATAAGTACGGCGCGGACTTCTTTGACGACACAGATAGCGGCATCAACTACTTTATGACCGTTTCGTTTAACGGCGGCGCGGCAAGAAACCTAACCGGCGGCGAAATGTTAAACGGTTTTACCTTCCCCGAGCGGTTCGGCACGTACACCTTTAAATATTACGTCAGTTACGTTGACGGAAGCGAAACCATAACTTTACCCGAACAAACCTTCCGCGTTACGGTTATGGACGATACGTCCCCCGAAATATATCTTATCGGCGACGACTATCTTATCGGCGCGCAAAAAACGGGCGAGGACGGCAAGATTTTATCGTACAGGGCGGTGACGGGCAGCACGGTTACTTTCGGTTACCTTCGCGTGCGCGACGAAGTCGGTGAAAATCACGACTTGTCCGATAAAATATCTTTAAGCGCGATATATAACTCGGTTGAGTTCACGCTTGATAAAAATTACGCCTTAAACGCCGAAAACTTCACTTATACTTTTGAAAACCCCGGCGAATATATCTTTAAATTTTCCGTTAAAGATAGTTCGGGTAACGCCGACGACGTTATTTTAAAAATAACCGTCAAAAACGGTTTTTACACCTTAAAAGGCGCGGGCGAACTTAAAAAATCGTACACTACGCTCGACGTTTTGTCGCCTTCCGATTTTACGGTCGTTGACCAGAACGGAAACGAAGTTGCGGGCGCGGTTAAAAGCTTTGCGCTTACCCGCGGCGGCGAAACGGTAGAAGCCGTAAACGGCAAGTTCGAGTTCAAAAAATCGGGCGACTATACTTTCAAATATATCGCGAGCGTGAACGGCGAAACGGTCGAAAAGGCTTATAACTTCACCGTTACCGATAAAACCGTTCCCGTAATAACCGTTGAGGGCACCGTTTATAAGACGGGCGTTAAAAATAAATTCGTAAAAATCGCGTCTTTCACGGCAACCGATAACGAATCTTCCGTCAATATGCTTACGACCGTTACTTTTAACGGCGAAGAAATTAACGTTTTCGACGGCAAGTTCATTCCCGAAGAAGCGGGCGAATATATCGTTACGTTCAAGGCGGTTGACGAAGACGGAAACGTAAGCGAGTATAGCTACGTAATAACCGTTCAGGAAGCAGCAATAAAGCGCCCCAGAATTTTTGCGATAATCGGCTTTGCGGTCGGCGGCACGCTTATTTTGGCGGCGGTCGCGCTGATAGTTATCGCTAAATCAAAAAAAGGCAAAAAAGCCGAAAACGACGATAAGGAGTAACAGGATATGAAAAAGAAACATATTTTAAGCGGACTTTTGTTGGCCTTTTGCGCGTTTACGCTCGCCTTTACCGTCAGCGGTATAAAAACAACCGTTTCGGCGGACGATGACAGCGATAATAAGTATTGGGAAAGTATTTTTGACGTAGAAACCGCGGAGGGCGGAACGGTTGAATTCACTTCCGAACAAGCCGCGCCCGATTATTTAAAAAACGGCATTTATTCACGTAAAATGAAGAATAGCGCGTACTCTACGGGCAAAGACCCCGCGGGCGTAGGCATACACTTCAATAAAGAAACGACCCTTACTTACAAAAACCCCGTTTATATTAAGGGGCTCGATAAACTCGACACTCTTTTAGAGTTTTTCGTAAACCCCGTAACGCAGGCTTACACGGAAGCAGGCGACGAATCGCCCGCCGCCGACAGCGAGTTTTCAAAAATAACCGTTACGCTTATAGACGATACCGACAGCGAAAATCGGATAAGCATCGTTGTCAATCGTTCCACTTACGACGTGTCGAACTCGTGGGCGGGCGTAGAAGGCCCCACTATGAAATACGCGGGCTGGCACCAGAGCGATAAAAGACTTATGACGCAGGTAAACCGCGGCGCGCCGCTTGCCGGTAACTTTAACGGCAAGGGCGGCGACTCGATAGCCGTTTCTTACGACTATATTGAAAACACCGTTTTTGCTAACCGCGCGCTTTACGCTTCCACCGAGTACGAAAATAAAGATTTGGCCGTCGTAAGAAGACTTGACGACGCTACGATGATGGGCCCCACCGACTCTGTGTTCAAAGGTTTTAACGGCAACTTTGCCACGATGAAAATAACTTTTTCGGGCATATACGACCAGGAAGTCGGCGCGAACGTTATCTTAATGAACCTTTTGAACCATAAACTCGACGGCAAGGCTATAAAGGATACCGAAGCCCCCATGGTCGTAACCC
>CAKQMM010000037.1 GCA_934254755.1 uncultured Clostridia bacterium | reverse complement strand
GCCGCCGTTCCATATAGCGATAACGTCGTAAAACGAGTGGAAAGACTTTAAGTCGGTTAAAACGTACCAAAGCCTTGCGCAAATTATCGAAATGGGGATAATGGCAATCATATAGTCGAGCAAAATATCGGGGTTAAGACCTACTTTTTTGCAAAGCGGACGGGCGAGGATAACGCACGCGATCATGCCCAAAACTATCGCGATTGCATAAAAGGCGATAGTAAACTCATGCCCGAAAAGGGTGAACGAAAAATGGTTTTTGTAAAAATGCACTCCGTCGAACGTAAACGTTGACGATAACAAATTGATTAAATTCATGTTTCGGTTTATTTATAGGTTTTGCCGCGTACTTTTAAGTTTTAATTCGACGGTCGCTATCCGTCGCACTCTTTTATGCGGACGAAACTTATCCTCAAATATATTCATTATCATTTTAAACTATATTACAAAAAATTACAAGCATTTTGAAAAATTTGCGCGTTTATACGCGAATTAGCGAAATTTTAATGAAACGAACGTTTAAGACTGCAATAAAAATCACGACCGATAAAGCCGCCGCCCGTACCGCCGCCCGTAAAATTTTTTATATCTTTTAAAATTTAAAACGCCCCCGAATCTCGGGGGCGCGGTTTTAGTTTACGCTCGATTTTAAGTTTTAAATTCGCTATATTATTCGGCGTTTTTTATAAAGCCGAGGCTTATTAAAAGCGCGCCGTCGACTTTGTGCATAACCGACGGGTTAAGTTCGCCTATCCGCTCTTTCAGCCTGCGCTTGTCGAGCGTGCGAATTTGTTCGAGCAAGACTACCGAGTCTTTGTTAAGCCCGTAAAGATCGGCGGAAAGTTCTATATGGGTCGGAAGTTTAGCCTTGCCGATACGGCTCGTTACCGCCGCCGCTATGACGGTGGGGCTGTATTTGTTTCCGACGTCGTTCTGAACGACGAGTACGGGGCGCACTCCGCCCTGTTCGCTTCCGACGACGGGGCTTAGGTCGGCGTAATATAGTTCTCCGCGTTTTATCATAAATATCTCCGATATATCGCCCCGTATTATTATATGTAATAAAGGGCTTTGTCGTTACCGATATGGGTATTGACAAAACCCTTGATTTTTATACTTAAAGCCGACTATCGAGAGATAAAACTTCGTAAATTTTATTTAATTTTTGCGCTTCCGTTAAGCCTTCCGTAAACTTAAAAGTCGTTAAACTTCCGCTTTTTATAAATGCGAGCGTATCTGCTGAAACCGCCGCCTCAAACACGTCGTGCGTGACGAAAATTATAGATTTACCCTTAACTTTTGCAAGGTCTTTAACTATTTTAAGCAAACTTTTTTTAATCGCCAAGTCAAGCGACGAAAAGGGCTCGTCGAACAAAAACACCGGCGCGTCCGCCAAAACGGCGCGGGCTATCTGCACCCGCTGCTTCTCGCCGCCCGAAAGCGTTTTTGTCTTAACATTTGCTTTATGCTCTATCCCCGCAAGTTTAAGCGCGGCGTAAACTTCCTCGTCGCTTTTATTTTCGGCAACGAATTTTACGTTTTTAAAGGCGGTCAAATCGCCTACAAGCCGCGGGGTCTGAAAGACGTAACTCACGCTTTTTACACCCGTAATTTCGCCGCCGTAAGGAATAAGCCCCGCTATCGCGTTTAAAAGAGTGGTTTTGCCTATCCCGCTCGCGCCGAGGACGCAGACTACTTCGCCCGCGCTAACCGTTAAATTAACGCCGTTTAAAATCTTGTTTTCGCCGTAGGTTACGGACAAATTTTTAATTTCAACCATTGTCCGCCTCCTTTTTGAAAAACTTATTTTTAAGCTTTGCGGCAAAATAGTCGAGTATTCCGCCCAAAACGACGGCAAGAAGGGTAACGGCAACCAAATCTGCCGTTTCAAGGTTGACTTTCGCCATATATAAAAGCCTGCCTAAACTTTTAGCCGTCGCGCTCATAACTTCGGCGGAAACGGTTATTTTAAGCGAAAAAGAGAGTTCGTTGACCGCCGAAACCGCCGCCGTTTTTAAAACGAAGGGGTAAATATAGTAGCGGTTAAGCGTTTTTTTGCTTACTTTATAAACGGTTGCCATCTCTATAATTTCGCCGTCGATCATGCTAAGCCCGCTTAAAAAGTCGTTATAAGCAACGGGGAACAGCACCGTAAACGCAATTATTATAGGAGAAATTTTGCTTGAAAAAACGACGATAACGATTAAAATAACGCTCATAGCGGGGGTCGTTTTTATTACTGCGCAAACGGGTGACACGAACCGCTTGAAAAGGGGATATTTATGCGACAGCGCGGCGAACAAAAACGCCGATAAAAACGATATTATAAACGCCGCGAACGCACGCAAAGCGGTGAACGCCGCGGAAGCGTAAAACTCGCCGCTTTTAATTAACTTTATAACGCTTAAAAAAATACTTTTTACGGACGGCGCTAAAATTTCGGCGTCAACGATTTTTGCGATAATCGCCCACACCGAAACCGCCGCGCCCAAAGTTATAAATGGCGCGGCTACGCTTAAAATATTGCGGGCGGTTTTTTTAGCCGCCGCGTTTTTACCGTCGTTTTTTACCATATTTTAAAGTTAAATTTTGGCGTAGAAGTCGCTATCGGGGAGTTTGCCGCCGATTGACGAGGGGCTAAACTCGTGAAGCACGCTTAAATATTTTTCAACGCTTTCTTTTTTGTCAAGTGCTTTTAAGCAGGTTAAATTGCACCTGTCGATAACGTCAGCCGTAAAGTCGATTTGAAGCGCGCTGCCTTTTTTTAGGGCGGCAGACTTTATTTCGCTTGCGTTTTCTAAGCAATAATGCTTGTTGTCGCACAATTTTTCGTAAAACGATTTAACGAATTTTTTGTTGTTCTTTAAAAATTCGCCGTTTACGGTTACGCCCGCCTGTGTGTACAGAACGCCGCTGTTTATTTTATCCCATTCTTCCGTTAAATCTATAACCGATTTAAGACCGGGGACTTTACTGTACGCGTTGCTTGCGGCGGGTTCGCCGATAACGCCGTACTCCGCTTTGCCTTGTTTTAAAAGAGGAATAAGTTCGCTTGCCGCGGTAACGTATTTAATGTTGATTTTATCCGCTTCGGGCGCGTCTAACTCCTCGGTATACTCTATCCCCGCGGATTTTATAAGGTATTTAAGGGTAATATCGGGGGTGCCGCCCGCGCCGATGTTGTATACGGTTTTACCTTTAAGGGTTTCAAAAGTGGCGTCGGTTTTTCCGACAAGGTGCAAAACGCCCGTGATGTTGACCGACAAAAGTTTTACGTCTAAGCCTTTGTTGTATAAGGCAGACGCCAAGTTTACGGGGCAAACGGCGATATCCGCTTCTTTACTTGTGATTGCGGCTTTTAAGATATCCGCCGACGGCACGATTTTAACGTTTAATTTAATGCCGTCAAGCTCTTCTTCGCTTAAAATATTTGCAACCGACAAAACGGGCGCGCCGTCAACCACGTAAACGTTCACCGTTTCGGCTTTGTTTTTACAACCGCTTAAACTAAGCAATGCGAAAGCGGAAATTGCGCATAAAAGCGCGGCTAAAAATTTTTTCATAAACTATGCTCCTTTTATTAAATCGGTAACAGCCGACTTAACTTTTACGTTTTTGATTTTGCCAAGCTTCCCGGAAAGCGCGGAAATTTGCTCGTTTTCACCCTTAACTATAACGCTTATGGCAAAAATGCCCTCCTCTTTGTTAGGAACGCCCATTCGCCCCACGATTATATCGCCGTAAAGCGATAAAATTTTGTTGACTTCTTCAGCCGACTCTCTCGAACCCGTTATTATTATGCCGATAACGCCTATTTTCATAAATCACCTTTTATTTTCGGTTTTGCCGCCGCTATATTTTACAGATGCGCAGCTGCAACAAAAAAGCCTTTTGCCGCACGACAAAAGACTAACTACGCATAAAACTATATCCGTTGAAAGACAAACCGCGAATACGGGGCTTGACAGTACGGGAAGATTTAAACGCTTACTCTCCGAAATTCATCGATACAGCGTAATAATTTTAACTTATTTTTGCGAATTTGGCAAGCATACGGCGATATTTTTTATACAAAAACCTAAAACCCGTATAAAATTTAAAATTTTCGTTAAATAATTGCGCTATTTAAAATTTTGGTGTATAATGTAGCCGTTAAAAAAAGAATTTGCCTAAGGAGGACAAATTTATGGCACTTGTAAACTCTAAAAAGATGTTTGAAATGGCTTACAAAAACGGCTACGCTATCGGCGCGTTCAACGTCAACAACATGGAAATCGTTCAGGGCATAACCGAAGCTTGCAAAGAAGAAAAAGCACCCGTTATTTTACAGGTTTCCAAAGGTGCGCGCGCTTACGCTAACCACACCTACCTCGTTAAACTCGTAGAAGCGGCTGTTATAGAATGCCCGGACATTCCCATCGTTCTTCACCTTGACCACGGTCCCGACTTTGAAACGTGCAAAGCCTGCATAGACGGCGGCTTTACTTCCGTTATGATAGACGGTTCGCACCTTCCCTTTGAAGAAAACATCGCTTTAACCAAAAAGGTCGTTGAATACGCTCACGCGCACACCCCTTACGTTACCGTTGAAGGCGAACTCGGCACCCTTGCAGGTATCGAAGACGACGTTAAGGTCGAACACGGCAACGAATCTTACACCAAACCCGAAGAAGTTATCGAATTCGTTACGAGAACGGGCGTTGACAGCTTAGCAATCGCTATCGGCACCTCTCACGGCGCATACAAGTTCAAACCCGAACAATGCACCCGCAACAAAGACGGTATTTTGGTTCCCCCCGCTCTTCGCTTCGATATTTTGAAAGCGGTTTCCGAAAAACTTCCCGGCTTCCCCATCGTTCTTCACGGTTCTTCTTCCGTTCCGCAGGAATACGTTAAAATGGTCAACGAAAACGGCGGCAAAATGCCCGACGCTATCGGCGTTCCCGAAGAACAACTTCGCGAAGCTTCCAAGCTTTCCGTTTGCAAAATCAACATCGACAGCGACCTTCGCTTAGCGATGACCGGGACTATCAGAAAGTTCTTTAACGAACACCCCGACAAATTCGACCCGCGCGAATATCTTAAACCCGCGCGCGCTAACATCAAGGAACTTGTCCGCCACAAACTTAAAGACGTTTTAGGGTGCGCAGGCAAAGCCGACGAATGCAGATAAGCCGATTAAATTAAACAAAGTAACCGTCGCCAAAAAGCGGCGGTTATTTTTTTTGCATAAGTTTGCATGCCGATTATTGCGGCACCTTTTTTGCAAGATTTATTTTTTATACGCACAAATATAGTTAAATTTATTTAATTACGATTGCTTTTAAAAATTATTTAGTATATACTTATTGAACTACCACTAAGCGGTCGGTGAAATATGGATAAAAGCAACAAGTTCGTTTTGTTTTTCAAAAAAATAAAGTCGATATTTTCTCAGCAAGAAATAGATATGACCACGGGTCCGCTCGTCAAAAAAATGGTTATATTTTCGCTACCCGTGGCGTTATCGACTATTTTGCAATTCTTATATAACACTGCCGATTTAGCGGTCGTCGGGCAATTCAACTCTAAAACTTCGCTTTCGGCGGTAAGCGTGTCGGGTCCTATCTCTAACCTCGTTTTAGGCGTGCTTATAGGCTTGGCGATAGGCACGAACGTAGTCGTTGCGAACGCTATCGGCGCGAAAGACGAGCGCAAAATGTCGATTGCGGTACACTCTTCAATGCTGCTTAGCGTAGTGTTAGGCGTTGCCGGCGCGGCGATAGGCGTTATTTTTTGTAAACCGCTCCTTACCATAATGAACTGCTCAGGCGAACTTTTGCGCCTTGCGAACATTTACCTTATAATAGTTTTTTGCGGCATACCGTTCAGCTGTATCTACAACTTCGGCGCGGCGGTTATGCGCGCGAACGGTAACACGCAAAAGCCGCTTTTTTACCTTTTCGTTTCGGGAATGGTGAACGTCGTTTTAAACATAGTTTTCGTGGCGGCGTTTAAAATGAACGTTGCGGGCGTTGCCCTTGCGACCAGCATAAGCCAGGGGCTTTCGGCGGTTTTGGTCGTCATTGACCTTATGAAGCTTAAAGGCGGGCTTAAATTCGAGTTTAAAAAGTTAAGGTTTAACGGCTTTATAGTAAAGCAAGTGCTTTCGATCGGCATCATGTCGGGGATACAGTCGATGATGTTTAACATAACGAACATAATCGCGCAAGCATACCTCGTTAAAATCGGACCCGACGTACCCGCCAGCAACGCGGCGCAATCAAACATTTCGGGCTACATATCGACTATTTCGGGCGCGTTTTATCAAGCCGCGCTTGCGTTCACGGCGCAAAACGTCGGCGCGAAAAACTTCCCGTACATAAAAAAAATTCAGCGTTACTCTCTCCTTGTAAGCGTATCGGCGACGATAGTTTTCTCGGCGATAGTGTTTGTTTTAAGGCTTCCGTTGCTTAAAATTTTCACCGATGACGAAGAGGTTTTAAGTTACGCTTTAAAAGGACTTATGATAATCGTCCCCGGGTACTTTTTGTGGGATATCGGCGAAGTTTCGACGGGTATTTCAAAAGGCTTGGGGAGCAACGCCGTGCCGATGATTTTGACGGCGATATTCTCCTGCCTACTCAGAATTTTGTACTTTATCTTTATATTCCCCTATTACGGCTCTTACGAAATAGTTATTGCGGTTTACCCCTTATCCTGGGCGTTTTTAGCGGTCTTTCAGTACGGATGGTCGAAAATCGTATACAAAAAAGCGTATAAAAAATATATGCTCGAAAGCGCGCCGGAAATAATAACTTAACCAAAATTCAAACTAAAATTATTCGCCCCGTTTCGGGGCGTTTATTTTTTTACTTATTCGGCAAAACTTTATACGGCGGAGATACCGCCGCATAAAGGAGATTATATGAACCCGTTTGAAGTAAAAGAAAGTAAAAAGAACGAATACTACAATTTTAAAAACCTGTTTTTAAAAAGTTACGATAAAAAGTCGCTTGACCCGTACTCGAAAACACGCATAATTTTAATGAACGGCACGGAGTTCGAGAGTAATTGGTTTTATCATCAGTTCGCCCGCCACTGCCGCAACAACGATATTCGCGTCGCCCTTGCGAAAATAAGAAGGGTCGAACAGCAACAGCAAAAGCGTATCGCCTCGCTTAAACCTATAAACGAAACCATTTTGGAAACGACCCTTTCCTACGAACAACTTGCGGTCGATTTAACGGCAATTCTCGCCAAAAGCGAAAAAAACGAAACGGTTAAAAAGCAACTCGATTTTGCTCTTTTAGAAGACTTTGACCACCTGTACCGCTTCACCGATATGCTTTATAACGACGAAAAGCAGAATTATAAAGACTTAATCGGCTCGTATACCGAAATAACCGTCGGAAGACCCACCATCGCCGAACACCGCCCGCCCGAAGCCGACCTTAAAACGCCCGTCAACTTTTGCTTAGCCGATTTAAAAACGAAACTCAACGTTTCTATAATTATCGCTGCCGAACAGCAGACGATGAACTATTATATGAACGTGGCAAGTTTTTATCACACCGAATGGGGGCGCAAAATGTATAGCGAAATCGCTATGATAGAAGAAGAGCACGTTTCGGGGTACGAAAGCCTTAAAGACCCCACGACCACCTGGCTCGAATGTGCGCTTATGCACGAATACACCGAGTGCTACCTATATTATTCGTGCTATAAAACCGAAAAAAACGAGTATTTGAAGTCCGTTTACGAAGAGCATTTTTTAGACGAAGTAAACCACTTGAAAATAATTGCCGAGCTTCTTAAAAAGTACGACGGAAAGGACGTTTTTGAAGTTGTGCCCGAAACGGAATTCCCCGATATTTTAGACTTTAAAGAAAACAAAAGTTATATTCGCGAAGTGTTAAAAAGCGTGCCTTTAACGACGAGCGGAGACGTATACCTTAACGTAAACGACTTAAAGCCGAACAACGCGTTTAAAAAATATCAGTCGGCGATAATTAAAGGCGAGCAAACCGTTCCGAGCCATAGGGTTATGGAAAATTATATTAAAAAACACGGCGAAGATTTGAGGTACGAAACCGCCCCGCATCCGATTAAGGAACTGCGCGACAGAAAGGTTGACAACGTTAGCGTTGCAAGATCGTAAATGCCGCGTTAAATAATAAACGCCTTATAATTTCGGCGTATTAAAAACG
>CAKQMM010000036.1 GCA_934254755.1 uncultured Clostridia bacterium | reverse complement strand
ATGTAACAGTGCTCGATAAAAACGACTTTTCAGTACTTTTAACCGTAAGAAACGGCAAAGTGATTTACAAAAAATAATTTAAAATAAATCAAACCCGCCGCCCGATACGTTTCGGGCGGCGGGTATTTTTTTGCATATCCGAGCGGAGTTTAAACCATACTCGGTCAATTTTATTTTTTCTTTCTCGAACCTGAAATTATAATCAAAAACCTTAAAAGGTATAAAAGCGACATCGCAAGCGAGGCGACGTAAGTCATTGCGGCGGCTGTCAGCACCTTTTTGACGTAACGCTTTTCTTCCGTCGCAATCATTCCGCCGTCAACGAGCGCGTTTACAGCTCTGCGCGAAGCGTTTATTTCGACGGGCAGAGTGATTAGCGCGAATATCGCGGTCAAAGAATACATAAGTATGCCCGCCGCTAAAATGTAAGTGCCTACGTGTTCCATAGTCGGCGTTCTTGCTAACCACTCTATAAGTATGCCTAAAATAGCAACGGGAACGGCAAGACGTGAGCCGATATTCACGACCGGCACGATTGCGCCGCGTATTTTAAGGGGTATATAATTTTCGCAGTCCTGCACGGCGTGACCCGCTTCGTGCGCCGCAACGCCGATTGCCGCGACGGAAGTCGAATCGTAAACGGGTTCGCTTAAATTAAGGGTTTTGTCGCGCGGGTCGTAGTGGTCGGTAAGAGAGCCTTTAATAGCGTTTACGGTAACGCCGTCAACGCTGTTCATATCGAGAACTTTTCTCGCCGCTTCTTTGCCGGTGATGCCGTTCATAGACGACACCGCCGAATATTTTTTAAAGGTAAGCTGAACCGCAAATTGGCAAACGAGGGCGAATATTATGCCCGGTATTAGCAGAATGAGGCTGCCGTAATAAAGATAATAGTAATGCATACAGACATTATATCTTATTAAAAACCGTTCGTCAATCGGTTAAAGAAATATTACTTATTAGAGAATTTGATTTTTCAAAGGTTATGTACGAAATTTTGTCAGGTTCTATCACCGCCGTTTTCGGCTTACCGTCGTCGCAATATGAAAACGCCCCTTTAACGCCGCCCAAAAAAGAATATAAGTCGTTGCTTTTTTGCCGCAAATCGGGGGATAAAAAGCGGGATATATCGGCTTTTTTTAAAATTAACTCTAAAAGCGCGTAATCGACTAAGTTTTCGTTTATTATAAAAGGCGATTTTAAAAATTCCGTTTCCCGTTTTATAATAGTAAACGGCTCGCCGAGCGCATACGTTTCGTATAAAACAAAGGGAATTGTGGCGTTCGTTACACGCTTTATTGCCGTAAGCGTTCCGCCGCGGAATGAAAATTCGCTTAAAACGTCTTTATAAACGGCGTTGCCGCTTGCGTCCGAGTAAACAACAACGCAAGGCTTTTCGCCCGTAAAAACGTAAGCTTTAAACCCGCCCAAATCTTCCGCTTCTACGCGCGCAGGCGTAAACGGAAGCTCGCCGCGGATATAATTAACGCCGTCGATATCGTACATTATGCCGCCGTCGAAGTAAGTTTTAACGTACTCGTCGCCGCTTAAAAAATTAAACCGCTTTAAGTCTAAAACCTTATAGGGGCGGTTGCGCTTTTTTTCGTATTCGGGGTAAATTAAAGTTCCGCCTAAAAATTCGTAAGCGGTAATTTTGCCGCTTCCCGCTTTTCCGTAACAAGGCAAAAATTCATGGTTATTCGGCAAAAATTCAAAAAGAAAGTCGCCTTTTTCGCTTAAATTTACGGCGGACACGTTTTTTGAAACGCAGCCCGTATATTCGCCGTTTATTTTCAAACAGGCGTTCAGTTCCGAATAAAAATAAAACTTCATATTAAATTATATTTTATTATTTAAAAATAAATGTATCTATAGCGCAAGTTCGGTCGATAATAGCCTTATGGAAAAGTGTTACGATTTTAAAACGGCGTTTATTAAGTCCGCGGGTTTGCCGAAAAATCTTTCGGGCGAGTTTTTCAGAGAGCTTAATTTGTCTTTTTGCAAAGAGATTTTGCGCCTTGCTTTTTTAGCGGTTGCGAACGGCAAAAGCGTGAACCTTGCCTTAAGAGAGGCGGCAAAAGGCAGCGATAAACTTTGCGCGGTCTATTTTAAAACTTACCGCGCGGCGTTAAGGGCGGGCGGCGCGCCCGTAACGGAGGTTTTTAACGCCGTTTTGCCCACCCTTCAAAAACCGCAGATTTTAAGACTAAAACGAAGGTTTTTTTATTTGAACGGGGCAAATAAACCGTCCGCTATTGATATAATAGACAAAGTTTTATCCGCTTACTCGATAAATAGCGAAAAGCGCGCCGATGTCGGCGGCGGGCGGGGCGCAGGTAAAGACAGGCGCGCCGAAAATAAAGGGGTAGGCGCAAATTATATATTCGTTAAAGAAAAGTCGGCAAGATAGTTTTGCCCGCCGTAACCATGTCGTATTCCGCCGTATTAAAACGGCGGAATTTTTTTATAACTTAAGAAATAAAAATCTTAAAATCTTTATTTTTTAAACTTTTGCGTATGTTTTTACAAAACGTTTAAACTTCCCGTATGTTAAACTGTGTCTTGTAATTGTTTTATGCTTATTTCCGCTTAAAATCCGGTATAGCGCGGGGTGTAAAACAAAAAGGTAATTTATAAATAAAGCAACTTAAAAAAGACGGGTTATATTTAAACGACGAAAAATTCTTTTTTAACACATTAACTTAGTAATTTAATACATTTACTCAATTATTTAATACATTTACTTATTAAAATCATAAAAATACTTGAAATCGGCTTTATTTTTATGTTAATATATGTGCGTATGATTTTTTTACTAAAAAGTTAAAACGCGGTAAAAACAAGGGGAATGAATGTTAGAATTAAAAAAAGTACTTAAAATTTACAAAAGCGACGCGGGCGACACCCGCGCCCTCAATAAAATCGACCTTATTTTGGGCGATAAAGGGCTTGTTTTCGTTACTGGTAAAAGCGGCAGCGGCAAAACCACCCTTTTGAACGTTATCGGCGGGCTTGACGGCATAGATTCGGGCGAAATTTTAATCGACGGCACGCCCTTTTCGCAGATGACGGCGGGCGATTACGACAGTTATCGCAACACCTACGTAGGGTTTATTTTTCAGGAATACAACTTGCTTCCCGACTATACGGTCAAACAAAACATAAGTTTAGCGAACGAGCTTCAGGGCGAAAAAACCGACGACGCGCTTTTAGCCGAACTTATGAAAAAAATGGGCATCGCAGGGCTTGAAAAGCGCAAAATAAACGAGCTTTCGGGCGGACAAAAGCAAAGGGTCGCGATAGTCCGCGCACTCATCAAAAACCCGAAAATTATCATGGCGGACGAGCCGACGGGCGCGCTCGACAGCGTTATGGGCGTGCAGATAATGGAAGCCCTTAAACTTTTAAGCAAAGATAAACTCGTTTTGGTCGTTTCGCACGATATTGAACTCGCTAAAAAGTACGCCGACAGAATTATAAACATAGTTGACGGCAAAATAGAAAGCGACGTATCGATTGACGACGTAGAGATAAGCGGCAACGTTTACGAGGGCGAAAAGTCGTTCACCGTAAAATCGGGCGCAGAGCTAAGCGACGGAGAATTAAGAGAGCTTAAAGCCGCCGTCAAAGCGGGCAAAGATATCAAGTCCGAAAAAGACATAGTTATAAGAAAAAGCGCTAAGACGGAAAACGTAGACGCGTCGAAAGTAAAGCACGAGCCGCTTAAACTCATAAAGAGCAAAATGAAGTTTAAAAGCTCGGCAAGCATGGGGCTTAAATCGCTCAAAACGAAGCCCGTGCGCTTAGCTCTCACCATAATTTTATCGGCGGTGGCGTTCGCCGTTTTCGGCTTGTTCGATACGATAGCGGCGTATAACCGCGAAAAAATAATATCTAACCTTTTAAAATCGGGCGACTATAATTCGATGCAGATATCCGCGTCTTATCTGGGTTCTGACCCCTATCAGTCGACTAAAATCAACCTGTCGCAAGGTTATATCGACGAACTCAACGCGAAAACGGGTTATAACTTCCGCGGCGTTTATAGTTTCGGCGGCGACTTTAACGGGGTCGATCAGTCGGCAAAACTTCATAAAGACGGCGGTTACGAAATAAAAGAATTAACCAACTCTTATAAGGCGCTCGGCAGCAAGTATTACCGCACTAAGGTGAACGGGCTTGTCGAGTTTAAAGCGGACGAAATAGACGAAGAAAACAAAACCGTCGACGCGGGCGGGTTCAACTACAAAATCGTCGAGGGGTATTATCCGTCGAAGGTTCTTGGCGACGGCGGAGAGATTTTGAAGCCTAAAATGAATCTCGTCGCCGTGTCAACTTACTTTGCGGACGTTTTATTGCGTTCCGACGCCGTCGTGAACAGCGAGACGGGTGAAAAAATCACCGATTATAAGGGGCTTTTAAACTACAAGGTCACTATCTCTACCGACCATAAAGGGTATACTATCGTTGACGAAACTTACTCGATAGTCGGCATTTTGGACGTTGGCGATATCCCCGCAAGGTTTGACCCGCTTAAAAATTGCTATCCGTCCGACGCGGACAAAGTGCTTTTGTCGGACTTCGAAACGTTTATGTATACCGCGCCGTATTCGTCGTTTTTCGTCGGCGAAGGGTACGTCGAAGCGTACCGCAAAACTTATAACAATCAGATAAGTTACGGCATATCCGATACCGAGCATACCGTTTACAACGTCGAAAAGGGAAGCGACGGCAAGACCGTGTACGATAAGTCTAAATATACGCTTAGCCGTTTTTACAATTCCGAAAAATTCAATCCGAACAACGTTTACTTTTTCGACGATACCCGTTACGCCGAAATCGACCAAAACGGCAACGTTGCCGATTTAACTTTAAACGACGGCGAAGCTTTGATAAACGTCGACGAAATATCTTATATTTATTCTAAAGAATCCTTAACCATCAGCAATAAGATGAGGGACTTCAGAATAAGCATAACCAAGGCTGACAACGACCCGAACTGGGAAACGCTTTTAAATGAAGACGAAAATTACGTGCAACAAGTGCGCGCTATAAAGCGCAGAAGAACGGCGGATATCGCTAAAGAAATCGAAAAGGCGGGTTATGCCGCCGAAAAGCAGATTATGGTCCGCCAGATATCGAGCGACACGAAAAATACGATTTTAGACAAAGAATTTAAAATCGTCGGCATTTATTACGGCGTTGATGCGGGCGATAAAGACGATAACTACGTGACCCGCCTCGTCATAAACGAAAACGACTTGACTTCGATGAATATCGCTCTTGAGCAAGGCGTCTATTCCCGCGCAATATCTCCGCTCGGTGTTAAAGGGGCAAAGGCAAACGTTCTTGCGAAAAGCATAACCGCCGAAAAGGGTTATGCGAATAGTTGGTTCGGCAACGACATTCTGTTTACCATAAGCGAAAACGAAAGTTCCATTCAGGAATTTGCTAACCTTTTCCTGATAATATCGATTGTTCTTGCGATATTCTCGGTGTTTATGTTGTTTAACTACATTTCGACCAGCATAAACGGAAAGCGCAGGTCTATAGGCGTGCTTCGCGCAATGGGCAGTAACGGCGCGGATATTCTGAAAATGTTCTTAACCGAAAGCGTTGCGATAGCGGTTATAAACAGCGTGCTTGCGGTGGGGCTTGCGGCTCTCGGGTGCATATTCGTTAATATGTATTTAAAAACGAAAATGTTTATCCCCGTAAACTTCGCGCTGTTTACGTGCAGGCAGGCTTTGTTTATCGTCGGCGGCGCGGTTATAACGGCGATACTTTCGTCAATTATACCCATAATTAAAATTGCGAAAGAAAAGCCCGTCAACCTTATTTCGAGGTCGCTTTAATGAATAGAGTTATTTATTTCGACCATGCCGCCACCACCCCGTTAAAGGGTGAAGTTTTAGAAAAAATGACGCCTTATCTGACGAGCGTTTTCGGCAACGCAAACTCTACGTATAGTCTCGGCCGCGCGGCGGTTAAAGCTCTTGACGACGCGCGCGACGAAATCGCCGCGCTTATCGGGGCGGCGCGCGACGAAGTTTATTTTACGTCGGGCGGAACGGAAGGGGATAACTGGGTTTTGCGCGGCGCGGCGGAAGCGCGCGGAAGTAAAAACACCCTTGTCGTTTCCGAAATAGAGCACGCGGCGGTTCTGGTCACCGCAAGCGAACTCCATAAATACTCAGGCGTAACCGTCAAAAAAGTCGCACCCTATAGCGACGGGTTTTTATCGCCCGAAAGTTACTTTGATGCGGTCGATGACGACGCGTTTTTGGCGTGCGCGATGCTTGCGAATAACGAAGTCGGCACGATCGAGCCGATTCAAAAAATCGCCGAACGCGTTCACGAAAAGGGTGCAAAATTCTTTACCGACGCAGTGCAGGGTGCGGGCGCGTTAGATATAAACGTAAAAACGCTCGGCGTTGATGCGCTCACCGCTTCCGCACATAAATTCGGCGGACCTAAGGGCGCGGGGTTTATCTATATCAAAAAAGACTTTCACGTTCCGGGGCTTATCACCGGCGGGCATCAAGAAAGAGAGCTTAGGGGCGGAACGAGCAACGTGGCGGCGGCTGTCGGCACGGCGGAAGCCTTAAAACTCGCCCGCAAAAACCTTGATAAAAAGACGGAAAAAATCGCCGCTTTACGCGACGAATTCGTAAACAAAGTCATTGCAAAAATAAGCGGGGTTTACTCAAACGGAAGCAAAGTTTCAAGGCTTCCGAACAACGCGAATTTAACTTTTAACGGCGTTTCGGGCGAAGCGTTGCTCGCCATTTTAGATTTGAACGGGGTGTGCGCGTCGCTCGGCGCGGCTTGCTCGGCGGGGACAATCGAGCCGTCTTACGTGTTAAAGGCGATAGGTAAAACGGACGAGGAGGCAAAAAGCAGTCTGCGCTTTACCTTCGGCGAAGAAAACACCGTTGACGAAGTCGATTACTGCGTTTCCGTTTTAAGCGATGCGGTCGAAAAACTGCGTAAATTATCTTAACTATCGCGCGAAACGACGGCAGAAAAACTATTATAGGCAAAAAAGGAAGCGGGCAAAATTGTCCGCTTCCTTTTTTTTGAGCCGATCGTTACGCTTCCGCGCTTTCGTCTTTTCCGTTTTGCGTTTCTTTAAAGTTTTTGCATAAATCTTCGGCTTTTTGCTGAATCTTTTTTTCGCCTTCTTTAATCATAGAACGCGCTTTGACGGAGTGGGCGACCAAAAGCGCGCCGCCCACCATACCTAAAAGCGCGCCCGCGATAAATAATTTACCTTCCATAAAATCTCCTTATAGCGTGCGTATTTTTGCGTTCGGCGTAAAAACGCGCCGATAAAATACGCCTTCAACTCGATGATAGTATGGGCTTTGGAGCAAAAAGTTATGCAAAAACGGTCGAAAAAAGGCTAAATATAAAAAAACAGGTCAAAAACGCGGACAAAAAATGAAAAAAACTTGAAATTCGTTATACTATTTGATATACTTTTAGCGTAATGAAATATATTGCTTTCGATATCGGCGATAAGCGCGTAGGCGTCGCGGTAAGCGACCCTTTGGGAATTATGGCTTTGCCGCTTGAAACCTATCACCGCAAAAATTTTATAAACGACGTTAAATACCTCGCTGACCTTGCTAAGACCCGCGAAGCGGACGTTATCGTCTGCGGCATGCCCGTTAATTTTGACGGGTCGCGCAGCGTTCAGACGGATAAAACCGAGTCTTTTATAGAAGAACTTAAAAAGCACACCGATATAAAAATCGAACTTGAGGACGAGCGGTTCACCACTTTAGAAGCCCGCCGCAATTTAATCGAGGCGAACGTTCGCAGAGAGGTGAGAAAGCAGGTTATCGATAAAATAGCCGCTTCTTACATACTTGAAACGTATATGAACAAAATAAAATCAAAGGTGTAATTATGGAAGAGAAAAAGGTAAACAATCCCGAATTTAACGAAGAAGACGAAGTCGTCGAACTTATCGACGAATTCGGCGTAAAAACTCAATTTTATCACCTCGGCAGTATGGATTATAAGGATAAACTTTACGCCTTTTTTACCCCTGCCGAAGAAATAGAAGGCTCGTCTCAGGACGACGTGGTCGTGTTTGAAGTTTCCGGCGACGATAAGGGCGGCATGCTCCTCCCTATCGAAGACGAAGATTTGTTGCAGGAAGTTTTCGACGAGTTCGTAAAAGAGTACGACGGCGACTACGCAGACGAAGACGAAACGATCGAGAGCTGATTAAAATATAGATTTATGGGGTTAGGAAAATGAAACGTTTATTACTGATAGCTTTATCGGTTATATCCGCGTTTACTCTTTGCATCGCGCTAACCGCGTGTAAAGAAGATACGCCGGATATTGCAAACGAAAAGGTTTATACTATAACTTACGATTACGACGGCGACGTTTTGCGCGACGGCGTTAAGCTGACGAGCAAGACCGAAACGGTCAAGGAGAGCGAAATATCTTCGTTCACTCTTCCCACGGC
>CAKQMM010000035.1 GCA_934254755.1 uncultured Clostridia bacterium | reverse complement strand
CAACCAACACCGTTATGAGCAAACGCTACCTTAAAAAGTTGGTTGAAGACGGCGCCGTCGAAGGTTGGGACGATCCGCGCATGCCTACCCTTACGGGGATAAGGAACCGCGGCGTACCCGCCGAGGCCCTTAAAAACTTCTGCGAAGAAATAGGCGTATCGAAAGCGAACAGCGAAATAGAAGTTTCTTACTTCGAGCACTTTATCCGCGACTACTTAAATATTCACGCCGAGCGCGCTATGGCGGTGTTTAACCCCGTTAAACTCACTATAACGAACTATAACGGCGAAGAAGAAATCGACTTCGATATAAACCCGAACGACGAAAATTCGGGCACGCGTAAAATCAAATTCTCTAAAAATCTATATATCGACGCGGACGACTTTTCGCTCGACCCGCCGCCGAAATACTTCCGCTTAAAGCGCGACGGTTACGTAAGGCTTAAAGGCGCGTATATCGTTAAGTGCGACGACGTTTTGTTGAACGACGACGGCACGGTTAAAGAAATTTTGTGTTCTTATATCCCCGAAAGCCGTTCGGGCGACGATACGAGCGGAATTAAGTGCAAAGGCACCATCCACTGGGTGGACGCAGATACGGCAGTTGACGCCGAAATTCGCGATTACGACTATTTGTTGAAGGACGCAGATTACCCGGGGCAAGACTTTTCCGAGAGAATGAACTACGACAGCGTTCATATTATGAAAGGAAAGGCTGAACCCTATCTCAACGAAGTTGCGGAATCTACCCCTTTCCAACTTTTAAGAAAGGGTTACTATAAGACCGCGCGTAAAGACGGCGCGCTTATACTTTCGCAAATAACCACGATGAAAGATAGTTTTAAAAAATAACAACGGGCGTTCCCCATACAAAACCCCGCTCGGCAATCTCGCCGAGCGGGGTTATTTTTATATAGTTTAAGATTTTATCCCCGCAAAAATAGTTTGGAATAAAGAATGTTTGACCTTTATTATTTTGAAACGTGCTTTTCGTTATACTGTTCCAAAAGTTCGATAACGTTATCGCTTGAAACGGGTTTTTTGTTAAGTTTAAGCGCGTGAAGTTCCGCCGCCTTTAAAATAAGCGTTTTAGCGTACCCGACCGCGCGCGCAGACCTTACTTTAAGCAAAGTAGGCACTTCCGCATAGGACTTGACGGAAGACATATCTTTGCAGTGCATCTTCCCTTCCGTTTCGCTTATGGGGAGGTTTAAGTAAAGTTTAACGGTCTTGCCCGCCAAACCGATTTTAAATAGCTGCGTTCTGCCCGAATTAAAGCTTTCGTAGTTGTTGGAATATCTTGCCTTAACGTGCTTGTATTTAAGTATTTCGCTACGAATTTCTTTATAGAAGCCGACGAGCGCGTCGTCCGCTTCAAGCATTTTATAAGCGAACGTTTTGTCGATATAAGATTTTTCGGGTTTAGCCGCATACGCGCTCAAATCGCCGAGGAGTTCTTCGCTCGAAACGGTGCCGAAGTCAAAGTCGCCGCTTCCTTCTTCCGCCGCGCTTTCGTCCGCGTTTTGGAACAAAACTTCTTCGTCAACAGTGTCCGGTTTAACGGGTTCGATAAAGTCAACGTCTTCTTCTTCGATTTTCGCTTCGTGAATATCGTCTAAATCTTCAACGCCGGACGTAAACACCGTTTCCGTGCCGACGGACTCGTCAGCCTTTACGGGCATAACGGGTTCAACGTATTCTTCGCGCACGTTTTTTACGGTGTCGAATAAAACTTCCGTCCTGTCGTCCTCTTTTTGCGGCTCGACGTAGTCAAGCTCTTCACCTGCGGTAAAATCGTTTCCGCCGCCGAACAACACTTCTTCGCCGACCTGCGAATCGTCATGACTATAATCTGCGGTTTCGCCACCTTTAAAAACGGTTTCGCTACCGGTCGTTTCGTGTTCAAACAGGACGCTTTCAAAAACGCCGTTAGATTTATCGTCTAATGCCATAAGTTACCTCGCTATTAAGTATATAGTAATTTAACATAAATTTCAAGCATTTTTTTGCGCGCAGCCGAATTTGCGGCTTATACCGCGCCGTTTTGAGGTAATTATCGACCAAAATCGACTGCTTATTCGTAAAATTCTTTACAATCCGATTCAAATAGGCTAAAATAGTTAGCGTACCCCGAAATTCGGGGACGGGAGCATGTTATGAGCAGTTCTTTATACACTGTGTTTTCAATCGCCGTTATTTTAATAACGACAAAACTTTTCGGTCTTTTAATGCGCAAACTCGGTTTGCCGCAAGTTCTTGGCAGTATCTTGGCTGGCATACTTATAGGTAAGGCTATCTGGGGGTTGTTTATTCCGTCGAACGGGTTCTTCCCGCTCGATAACACCTACATTTCGGCATTTGCCGAGATAGGCGTAATTTTGGTACTGTTCAGCGCAGGGCTCGAAACGAATTTGACGGAACTAAGAAAGTCCGGTTTGGTGGCGACTTTGGTCGCGCTCGGCGGCGTAATTTTGCCGCTTATTTTAGGAACGGGCGTGGGAATGTTGTTCGTATACCCCCACACCAAAAGCGTGCTGTCGGCAGTATTTATCGGCGTTATAATGTGCGCGACGAGCGTCGGCATAACCGTCGAAACGCTGAGAGAACTCGGCAAACTAAACTCAAAAGTAGGCACCATTATCGTTTCCGCCGCTATCATCGACGACGTTTTGGGAATTATAGTTTTAACTATTTTTATGAGCCTCGTTAAAAACGGCGGCGCGCAGTCTTCGCCCGTTTTAAACCTTATAAACCCGAACGGCAACGCCGCTATATCTATATTATGGATGGGCGTTTACTTTATTCTGGCAATAGGCGGCGGCATACTTATAAGCAAGTTGTTTAAAAAGCTTTCAGAAAAGCACCCCGACACCCACCGTTTGCCCATATACTCGATAGCGGTTTGCTTTATTTACGCCTTCGTAGCGGAAGCGGTTTTCGGCGTTGCGGACATAACGGGCGCGTACATTGCGGGCGTGGTGCTTTCAACCAACCACAGGTGCGCCGAATACGTAGATAAAAAGGTCGCCGTAAGCTCGTTTATGTTCTTCGGTCCTATCTTTTTTGCAAACATAGGCATGCAGATTTCGTTCAGCGGCTTTACGCTCGATATTTTGTGGTTCGGCTTACTTTTCGTGGCGGCGGCGATCGTCGGCAAAATTATCGGATGCGGGCTTACCGCAAAAGCGGCTAAATTCAGTTTTAAAGACTCTACGCGCATAGGCGTCGGAATGATAGCGCGCGGCGAAGTCGCGCTCGTAGTCGCTCAAAAAGGCATAAATTCGGGGCTTATGGACAGCCAACACTTAACGGTCGTCGTAATGCTGGTGCTTATAAGTTCGGTACTCTGCCCCGTTATTTTAAAGGCTTTGTATAAAGATAAGTCGGAAGGCGACGATATGCTTAAAGCCAACACGCTTGAAATTAACGACAGCATAGAAGCGGTTAAATAAATATCCGCCGCAAAATTTTAATGCGGTTCAAATTCCGCTCGGCTAAACAAGTTAAAACGATTTTAAAAATTTACCCCGTTTCGGGCATTGCGCCCGAAACGGGGTTTCTTTTTATGGACAGAGTTTAAAATAAAGTAACCGATTCCGTAAAAACCCTTGGGTTATAACTATTTGACAAATAACATTTTACTTGGTATACTGATTATGCCAAACAATTCTTATGTCCTATTTAAGGAGTACGGACTTTTTTATATTTAAAAAATAATCAAACGTCACTTCACAGACTTTTTGAATTTAGCAAAAACGCAAATTTCACTTATGTCTGTGTGGTTTTCCGTGCTGTATATAAGAATTGTTTGGCGACAGTCGAAGTTTGCGCTTTTCGTGCGGTAACTTCGGTTGCCGCACTTTTTTATATGGGGGAAGATAAAAATGGTTTTCACATAATTACACTTTACAAATTGCAAAAAATTCTTAGAAAGGAGATTCTATTATGAAAGTACTAAAAGGAATATTATGCACCTTAATGGTCATTTTTTCATCTAGTTTTATTTTTGTCGGTTGTAAAGAAGATAAGAAAGAAGATAAGAAAGTTGAAGCTAAAACATTTTGTGAAATTATTTCTGAAATAACAGGGGAAAACGTTACTATCCCATCGGAAGCTCCATTTGGGGTAACAATTGGCGCAGATGACAGTTACTGTGAAATAGACACGAACCCTTTTGATATTGATGACTATTCTTCTTCTACGATCCTTTCTTATATAGAACAAATGAATAAAAAACTTGAATTACCTGATTATCTATATAATGATATGCTTCACACAAGTTACTCGCAAGGTAAACAAGAAGAAACGTTCAACAAAATAAGAGTTAAATATTACTATCACCCCGATAAAGGGTTGAATGTTAGTTATTACAGGATTGCAGAATAAAAATTTGGAGGTGTGTTTTGAAAAAATTATTGATTTTAATTTTATCGTTAACAATGGCTGTTACCGCTGTGATATCTCTTGCCGCATGTAGTAGCGATACAAATAACGACAATAGCTCAATCGTTACGGGCGACAAACCAAACGATAATAACAGTGGCTCTAGTAGCGAAAGCGGTAGAAATCAAGGCGGTAACTCGCAAGGAAACGAAAGCGGAGAAACGGGCGGCAACAGCGGTGACTCGCAAGACAGCAATTATTCAAAAAACTTACGTTATGAACTTAACGATGATAAAACCGGTTACATATTGACGGGAATAGGTAATTGTTCTGACACAAACATCATTATCCCGTCCGCCTATAATAATAAACCTGTGATAAGTATTGGTGACTACGCATTTGACGAATGCTCTTCTCTTAAAAGCGTATCAATTGGTAACAAAGTGACAAGTATCGGCGATTATGCATTCCATAAATGCACTAGTCTTACTAATGTATCAATCGGTGACAAAGTGACGAGCATTGGTTATGGCGCGTTTTGGGGTTGCTCTTCGCTCAAAAGCGTAACTATTCCCGATAATGTAACGAGCGTTGGTAATAATGCATTTAGCGATTGCGCTTCACTCATATATAAAGAATTTAACAACGCTTTATATTTGGGTAATACCGATAATCCTTATATTGTACTAGTAAAGGCAAAATCGACCAATATAACGACTTGTAAAATAAGTGAAAATTGCAAGTTTATTTATCAGTTTGCATTTGAAAAGTGTTCATCACTTGCAAGCGTATCCATACCCGACAACATAATTTATATAGACGGCGGTGCCTTTTACAATTGTCCTTCATTGAAATATAAAGAATATGACAATGCAAAATATTTAGGTAATGATAATAACCCTTATTTGGTGTTGGTAGAAACAAAATCCACAGATATAACAAGTTGCAAAATAAACAACAGTTGTAAAATTATTTATGACTCCGCATTTGCCGAATGCTCTTTCCTTAAAAGCGTGACCATTCCATACGGCGTAAAAAGTTTGGGCGATGGTGCATTCTTTAGTTGCACTTCGCTTACAAAAATAACTATTCCCGGCAGTGTGATCAGTGTAAGTTATAGTGCATTCGAAGGATGTACTTCACTTAGTGATATAACAATAGGCAATGGCGTAACAAGCATAGGAGAATGTGCATTCGAAGATTGCTCTTCACTTGTCACCATTACCATTCCCGGTAGCGTAAAAAGCATAGGAGAACGCGCATTCACCGAATGCTCGTCACTAACAAGTATAAACGTGGAAGCAGACAATAAAAACTACAAATCGATAGACGGAAATTTATATACTAAAGACGGTAAAGTAATTATCCAATACGCTACAGGCAAAGCCGCCGCTTCGTTTATTATTCCTAACGGCGTGACAACCATAGGTGGCTTAGCATTCGTAGGTTGTTTAAATCTTACGAGCATTGCCATTCCGGAAAGTTTATCAACAATTGGCGAAGACGCATTCACATCATGTCCTAAACTTGTTGAAATAATAAATAACAGTGGGCTTAATATAGTAAAAGGTAGTGAGAATTACGGTGGTATAGCAGCAAATGCTCTTAACGTAAAGAACGGCGGCACGAGCGACATTAAAAAACAAGGGGAATATTTGTTTATAACATTTGAAGAAATAAATTATTTACTCAGCTATACCGGTTCCGACACAAAAATAACTTTGCCCGCAAAATATAACGGACAAAATTATGAAATATATACTTATGCGTTCAGCGGTTGCGATTCGCTTACAAGCATAACGATACCCAACAGCGTGACTGAAATAGGTGAAGGAGCGTTCAGCGGTTGCGATTCGCTTACAAGCATAACGATACCCAACAGCGTGAAAAGCATAGGGGATTACGCATTCAGCAGTTGCGCTTCGCTAACGAACATAACTATTCCCTACGGCGTGACATACATAGGTTGGGGTGCGTTCTATAATTGTAGTTCGCTTACGAGCGTAACTATCCCCGACAGCGTGACGAGTATAGAGGGCGAAGCTTTTTGCGGTTGCAGTTCACTCAAATCCATAGCCATTCCAAATAGTGTGACGAATATAAGTAATTACGCGTTCAGTGGGTGCAGTTCACTTTTGAATATAAATGTCAACGCAAACAATAAAAACTATAAGTCGATAAACGGAAATTTATATAGTAAAGACGGCAAGACGCTTATTCAATATGCAACAGGAAAAACCGACACTTCGTTCATTATCCCTAACGGTGTGACGAGTATAGGTAGGAGTGCGTTTTCAGAATGCACTTCCCTTACGAACGTAACTATCCCCAACAGTGTGACTAGTATTAGTTTTGGTGCGTTTTGGGGTTGCTCTTCGCTCACGAGCGTAATTATTCCAAATAGCGTGATAAGAATAGAGTCTAATGTATTCGAAAACTGTATATCGCTTACGAGCATAACCATTCCAAACAGTGTGACTAGTATAGGTCAGTATGTATTCTATAATTGCAAATTGCTTACAGCTGTGTCATATAACGGAACGAAAGCACAATGGAATAGAATCGGTAAAATCGCTTACTGGAACGACTATTCAAGCCTTAAATCGATTATCTGCAAAGACGGAACTATAACTCTTTAAGCATAAAATTAGCCCTGCTTGTGAAGCAATTCACAAGCAGGGCTTTATTTTTTAGCGGATATTTAATTTGCTCTCTTTTAAGTGCGCCTATGCTTCCGCGAGATATTTCGCTTACGCTCAATATGACAGTGTAAAATGAGCATTAAAAGCGGCGGGAGCAAGCCCCTTCCCTACGTTAAGTTTTAGTGTTCTATAACCCCCGCCCGCGTTTAACTTCCGCATTCGCTTCCGCGAGATATTTCGCTTACGCTATTCGGCGATTAACGCTAACGCGTAAAAACTGCCGTTTTTTCATTTGTTGAAACAAATGCAATCGCCTTATACTTGCTGTCGTTAAAAACTCCTTGCAAGCAAAGTTTTTAACTCGCTGCGCCAGAATGACAGTGTAAAATGAGCATTAAAAAACGGCGGGAGCAAGCCCCCGCCCTACTTTGCATTTGCGACTTTTTATAAATTCCGCCCGCATTTAACAAGCGGCAAGCATAACTATGGCGTTAATCTATGTAACTGCCGTTTCTCAAAGCGTCGTCAATGCTGCTTTTAATTTCCTGCAAACGGTTATCGTAAAAATAGCTGAAGCAAGATTTGCCGCCGAAAATCAAATGGTCGTAAAGCATAACTTTGTTGAAGCTTGCCATTAAATAAATCTTCGCGGTTGCGTCATCGTCGTCTTTGCTCGGATAAGGGAATTCCGCAAAGTGATTGTGCGCTATTATTATCGCATAGGGTTTATTTATCATAATCCCTTGAAGCAGACTTTTCGTGTTAATGGCAACGCTTGACTTACTGTCGTTGTCGATTTTGTCTATTTTAATAACTTTGTCGCGAGAGTTTAAGTATATTACGAAAAACACTTCGCAATCGTAATGGGTAAACTCTTCGGCTAAGTATTTTTTGGCGTCCTCTATCGACCCGAACTTTTTCTTTTTAGGGCCTACGCTCCGCGTCGTTTCGGACACTTTGCCGACCAGACTTAAAAAGTATGCGGCAGAGTCGCCCACCCCGTCAACCGTAGTCAGCACTTTCGGATCTGCGTTTATAACCGCTTGAAGAGAACCGAACGCGTCGATTAGTTTATGCGCCGTTTTGTTCGTGTCTACGCGCGGAATGGCGTAAGTCAATAATAATTCCAAAAGCTCGTGATCGCTGAACGAATCGCTGTGTTTGATAAATTTTTCACGCAAGCGGAGTCTGTGCCCGTTATGTATCGTTTTGTCGCTCATAGTAAAAATGTGAAAATTATAAAATTAAATCGTATTTTTGTAAATATTTTAGCATATTTATTAAAAAAGTAAAATAAATATGCGGCTTTTGTTAAAATTTACCGATTTTTTTTAATTAAATCGTTTTTTTAATATAAACAGAATTAGATTTCAGCACAAAAAAACCCGATTAAAGTCGGGTTTTAGTAATAGTGACGACGAGGAAGAACAATTAGTTATGAGTAGAATTTTTGCCGAATTAAAATTGCGTTTAGGCGAGGCAAACACCCGAAGCCGTACTTGCCG